>JAHHUB010000001.1 GCA_020024175.1 Oscillospiraceae bacterium
ATTATCACTTTATCATAATAAAATTTAATATTATGTTGTTTTTTTAATATTTTTTTGTGTTTATACAAATTGTAATATCATTATCAAATATTCTGTTGCATATACTTAACCAATAACTGTGGGAGGTGATATTTTTGCATAACGGAGAGAAAAATAAAAAAATAAAAAAAGGCCCGATTGCAGATTTACCGCCTTCTCAAATTCCTGTTTTGGCTGCCGCTGTTGCAATAGCTTTAACAGAAAACAAAAGTGTCTGCGAAGTTCGAGCCATTTTAAATTTAGTAAATATGGTAGAAGATATAATTATAGGTATTCTCGCTCAAAAAAATATCTGTGATGAAAGTGTTGATGATTTTATTTTTTAATTAAAAATCTTCCAAATCCAGTCGATATTTAGTTTTTATATCGGATTTATCCGGTTTTTCAATTAATTTATTTAATTCACTTATATATGCTCTGGTCTGACTGTCATCAAATTTATTGTTCAGTTCCGATATTATTATTTCAGACAGATATTTTTCCGATAAACTGTATACATAATCGGAAACCTTTTTCACCACAAACAAAAGTCTTTTTTCATCACTGCTGAAATTTTCATCAAGGTCAAATCTTGTTATGTGGTCAGAACTTATCAAATCTTCTTTTCCGTAGAAAAATTTATAGTTTGTTTTAATATTTAAAATAACACTTTCTGCTAAATTTTTCTTTGGCATTATAATTTCGGTTTTTTCAGACATTAAGTCAAAGGCATTGTTCCCCATATTTTCCAACTTGTCACTGAAAATAATTTTTTTAATTCCACTTTGGTTAAAAGCATTATCCCCAACTGAAACCATATCAGAAAAATCAAATTCCGAATCCAAAAAACCACATTGGAAAAACGCACTATTTCCCACTTCTTCCAATCCATTTGGCAGAGTTATATCTTTTAATTTTCTGCAGCCATAAAAACAGTTTCTCGGTATGTTTTTTAAATTTCCAATCTTAATCTCCGATAAATTTTTGCAGCCTTCAAAAGAACTCTCTCCCAATGATTCAAAAGCAGTATCCACTTCAAATTTTTTTAATTTTTCACAGCCTCTGCATGCTGCTATTCCTATATTTTTTATTTCGCCTTTGCATATAATTTTTTCGAGGTTTTCACAGCCGTTAAAAACATAATTATCAATAAAATTTATTTTAGATGGCAATGTTATATTTTTTAAAGAAGTACAACTTCCGAAAGCATATTTGCTTACTATCTCCAAACTTTCTGGAAGGTAAATTTCTTCAAGACCTGTGCATCTGTCAAAAGCATATTCCCCTATTTCTGTAACACCTTCCGGTATAATAATTTTCTTTAGTTTGCTGCATCCCGAAAAGGCATTTTTTCCTATTTTTTTTATTTGGTCAGGCAGTTGTATTTCTTCCAAATGTTTGCATGAATCAAACATATACTCGGGAATTTCTTTTATATATTTTGGCAGAACCACTTTTTCAAGCCATTCACAGCCTTTTAAAAGTTCTTTGCCCAATGTTTTTACACTGTTTGGAAATATGATTTCATCCAATAATCTGCAATTATAAAAAGCACGGTATTCAATGGTTTCAAGTGAGTTTGACAACTCTATACTTTCCAAACCCACACATCCGAAAAAGGCATTATATCCTATCTTTTTAACGCTGTCTGATAAAGTTATGCTTTCTATGGAATCAATATTATAAAACTGATTAGGCTCAATTTCCTCTGTTTTATCAGGTATAGTTATATTTACACCTCTGTTTTTGTCATATGCTTTTCTTTTTTGTTCTGTATATTCTTCCCTGCCCTGTTCTTCTTCAATATTTATTTCTTTTTTATCTTGTTTTTTCCAAAAGCTTAATAAACTCATATTTTCTTTTCCTTTTATAATATTATCTCCCCCAAGAAAATATCCTTGAGGGAGAATTTTTTAATACTTGCGAATATTAGGTATCAGTATAACTAAAAATGCGGTTATTAACTGATAAATTGCAATAAGCTGGAAGTTTGCAATATCTGTTTTACCCATAAGAGCCAAAAATGCAACCAATCCGTAACCACCCACAATGAATACAAGCTGTAGTATTGTTCCTAAAACTATGGCACTCTTGCCACTGATTACATCGCAAACCGATTTTATCTTAGCTGCCAAATTGCCGTTATAAACAATCTTGGCTGCAGCTTTTTCCTTATCACAGGAAATTTCGTTAAATTCCGCATGATTTTTGGAACTCATAACTGTTACCATATCCTGAGGATAATCAAAAAGTTCCTCTATTTTAGCAGAAGTTATATTGGGGTCTGTGGTATATACAGAAAGTGTAACTCCTTTTTCGGACAATTCATAAAGGCAATCCCCTATTTCATCGGAACCTTTATAGCTTATAACAAACATAGCTGTAAGTTCCCCTGAATTTGCCAGATAGAAAAGTTCCTTTCCGCCTTTTTTGAATTTATTTTCGTATTCAATGCTTGGAGGTGTCATACCATGATTTATCATCAGATTTCTGTTTCCGATTAAAACCTTTTTGCCGCCAACCCATGCAGAAAGTCCCATTTCGTCCTCATAGATAATACTGTCTACTTTTTTAAGCAAACTCTGCTTATGCTGAATCATTTCCATAAATATATCCATTAAAATTCCGCTGGAACTGCAGGCAACACTGGCTGCATCAATAATAGCTTCATCAATTCTGGAATTGGAGAATGTTTTTATTCCATGCATTACAATACTTCCACCGGCAAATAAATCATTTGCATCTATGGAGAGAGCATTCATTTCATCAAAATCGTCCAATGACTGATAACCTGCTATCATAGCACCTTCTTTAGACAGTGATCTGGAAATTCTGCTAAGGGGAAGATTACTCAGCCATGTTGATGTAAGAGGAGCTCCCATACACATCAAAGCAGAAAATACAGTCAATGAAACCATGCTCTCTTTATCTCCGAAGAAATAGCTGACCACAGCCATTAAAACACTGAATCCCAGAAAAATCGGAATAGTGATTAAACTTATTCCATCACTGTAATCAGGTGAGTAGGAAAACTGCAAAAATCCTGTTGGAAATTTGGTTTTTGAGCTGTATACCACACAAGGTGTGTCAATATTCTGACCACGGGTAATTTCTCTTTCAAAGCTTTTGTTATTAATAATCCCCAAAGTGTATTTTTCATCATCATTGGTGAGAAAATCAAAATTTCGTTTTATTCTGGAATACATAAATGTTTTGCCTATTAAGTTAAACAGCAAAGCCAATGAAGGCAGACAGAAATACATATTTACACCTGGCTGCAAAACTTTTTCCGGCAAAGCCACCAGTGCCACACCCTGAAGTATAGTAGAAATTACCGCCAAAGCTGCCGCCGAATCTCCGTTAGGTTTAAGAGTAAACAAAGAAATAAGTCCTCCACCTACTACGGAATAGCAAACCAGTGTGTTTATTATTAAAAATCCAAGTGATATTCCCACAAATATCTGCATATTTTCTTCCGGAAGCATGAATGAAGGCAGCGGAAGTTTTGTGTTATTAAGGGAAATTCCCCAGTAAAGCAGCATTGCAAAAATTACAGCAGTAATAATAAGCTGAACTAAATTTGTAATCTGAGATTTCTTTAAATTATTTTTTATCTCATCAGTATCTTTGGGAGAATCAAAATCACTGAAAGTGGTTTTCTTATCATTTTCTCCATCGCCAAAAGTGAAAGCATTTTTCTTTCTCTGTTCTTCCTCAGTGCCTAAAATAGGTATACTTCTTGTAAATCCCATAGCCGCTTTTGAGCTGTCCATATTGCCCACTTTTATATTCATCTGGGTGTTTTCTTTGTCATTTTGGTCAAAGAAATTATCTTTGAGATTTACTTTAAAAGGTGCTTTTTCCCCTGTTTTATCATTTTCATAATTTTCAGAAACCATTGGAGTATTTACAGGAGGCTGATAAACCTCTCTTTTAGGAGGATTTTCCTCTGTTCTAGGTTTCATTTCATAATTTACAGGCTGACGAATAGGCTCATTACGGGAAGGTTCCCGTCTTTCTTCAAATTCGGAAGTATATGCAGGCTGATCATCATGTACTTCTGTTTTTTCCTCTTTCTGACCGAAAAACTTTCTTCTGTGTTTTTCCTTTAAATTGGCTGATGCTTTTGTTTCAAAAGGTTTAAAAGCCTTATCTCCGAAAGCATCTGCAATTTTAGGTGAAGATGTTTCACTCATCCCCCCCTGGAAATATTCCCTGTTGTCATCAGTGGTATATTCCTTCTCCATAAGTTCTGCAACAGAAGCCCCAATTTGGTGATTTTCAGGCATTTCCACCGGATTAATATTGTTATTTTCTTTTTTGTCAGCCATATATTTATCATAAAAGCTAAATTCCTGTTTAGGAGGCTCCGGGTTATGAAAATCCTGTTTAGGAGGCTCCGGGTTATGAAAATCCTGATGATAAGGTGATGATTCCGGCTGACTTAAATCCCGACGATAAGCCGAAGGCTCCGGCTGCCTGAAATCCTGTTGATTAATTGGTGGTTCAGGCTGACGGCGAACAGGAGGTTCTTCTCTGTAAGGAGGGGTATATTCGCTTACCTCATGGCGAAACTCCTGGACAGGACGCCTTATTTCAGGATTCGGCCTTGGTATTGATTGGGGTGGTATATCATCATTATGTTTTGCCTGTTTTTTTCGCTTTATTTCTTCCAATATATTATCCACGGAATAGTTGTTTTTATCCATAATCAAACACCTCTTTCTAAATACAAAACAAATTTCCTGTTCTATTTAAAATTCTTGGAATTTAATTTCATTTTCTGTCTTGTTACCTCATACATCATAATTCCAGCCGCTACAGAAGCATTGAGGGAATTAATATGTCCATTCATGGGAAGTGATACTATAACATCGCATTTTTCCTTGATAAGACGGCTTATACCCTTACCTTCAGAACCTATTACCAAAGCTACTCCCCCTGAAAAATCAGTGGAACACCAGTTTTGTCCATCCATATCTGCACCATAAACCCAAATATTTTGCTTTTTAAGTTCATCTATAGTTGATGCTAAATTAGCCACTCTGGCAACAGGCATATATTCTGCGGCACCCACTGCAATTTTTGCCACAACAGCGGTAAGACCCACTCCATGTCGCTTTGGAATAATAATACCATCAGCTCCTGCAGCTTCCGCAGTACGGATTATAGCACCTAAATTGTGAGAGTCCTCTATATTATCACATATAATTATGAACGGGTCATGTCCCTGAGCATTTTTGATGATTTCTTCAACTGTGGAATATTCATAAGCAGAAGTTACTGCCGCTATACCCTGATGGTTTGCAAATCCTGTCATATTGTCAAGTTTTATTTCATTTACTTCTTTTACAGGTATTCCTCTGTCTTTTGCCATAGCCACAATTTTAGTGATACTGCCTTTCAGTTCACCTTTAACTATGTATATGCTTTCTATTTCTCTGCCACTTTTGAGAAGTTCCATAACGGAATTTCTGCCGGGCACTACATCTTCCCTTAGTTTTGTTTCATTATCCATCATATATTTATCTTCCTTATCTGCATAAAGCTGTTTTATTTTACATACAATTATAGGTATCAATGTTTATTATTATACCAAAAAATGCGAAAAAATGTAAGCAGTAATTTTATTTTTAGGAATATTTTTTCTTTATTATTTTAAAATATGCTATTTGCAGATGTTTTTATATATTAAATTTTTAAAAAATTGTAAATTATTTTAATAATCAATTATATTTTATAAAAAGACTTGATTTTTGGAAAATTTAGTGTAAAATAATAATTAGCACTCGGAGCTAATGAGTGCTAACAATAATCATATATAATATTATTTTTATAAAATGGAGGAATAGTTATGAACATTAAACCACTTGCCGACAGAGTTGTTATTAAAATGGTAGAAGCCGAAGAAACTACCAAAAGCGGTATTATTCTTTCAGGCAGCGCAAAGGAAAAGCCACAGGTTGCAGAAGTTGTGGCAGTTGGCCCCGGCGGAGTTGTAGACGGAAAAGAAATTAAAATGGAACTTAAAGTAGGCGATAAAGTTCTTATCAGCAAATATTCAGGTACAGAAGTTAAACTGGAAGGTCAGGAATACACAATCCTCCGCCAGGCTGATGTATTGGCTATCGTTCTTTAATATCCGAAGAAATTCATTTAACATATAAAATTAATTTAAAAGGAGACTGATTTTCATGGCAAAGAAAATAATATATGGCGAAGAAGCAAGAAAATCCTTGCAAAACGGTATTGATAAATTAGCAGACACAGTTAAAATTACTCTTGGCCCTAAGGGAAGAAATGTTGTTTTGGATAAAAAATTCGGTTCACCTCTCATCACCAATGATGGTGTTACAATAGCTAAGGAAATTGAACTGGAAGACGCTTTTGAAAACATGGGTGCTCAGCTTCTTAAAGAAGTTGCCACAAAAACAAATGATTCCGCAGGTGATGGTACAACAACTGCTACACTTTTGGCTCAGGCTCTTGTAAGAGAAGGCATGAAGAATGTTACATCAGGAGCTAACCCAATGATTGTTAAAAAGGGTATTGAAAAGGCTGTTGCAAAAGCTGTTGAAACTGTTATTGCAAACTCCAAATCCATTTCCTGTACAGAAGACATTGCAAGAGTTGCCACTGTTTCTGCAGGAGATGAAGTTATCGGAAAACTCATTGCAGACGCTATGGAAAAGGTTTCTAAAGACGGTGTTATCACCATCGAGGAATCCAAGACAGCTGAAACTTACTGCGATGTTGTAGAAGGTATGCAGTTTGACAGAGGCTATGTTACACCTTACATGGCTACTGATATGGATAAAATGGAAGCTGTTTTGGACGATGCAGCTATCATGATTACAGATAAGAAAATTTCCAACATTCAGGAAATTCTCCCACTTCTTGAAGAAATCGTTAAAACAGGCAAGAAACTTCTCATTATTGCTGATGACATTGAAGGTGAAGCTCTCTCCACACTTATTGTCAATAAATTGAGAGGTACATTTACCTGTGTTGCTGTTAAAGCTCCTGGCTTTGGTGACAGACGCAAGGAAATGCTCCAGGATATTGCTATTCTCACAGGTGCAACAGTTATTTCCTCTGACTTAGGTTATGAACTCAGCGATGCTTCCGTACAAATGCTGGGTACTGCCCGTCAGGTTATCGTTGGTAAGGAAAATACAATCATTGTTGACGGTGCAGGCGAAAAAGCTGATATTGATGCAAGAACAAACCTTATCAGACATCAAATCGAAGAAACAACTTCTGAATTTGACAAGGAAAAACTTCAAGAAAGACTTGCTAAACTTGCAGGCGGTGTAGCTGTTATCAGAGTAGGTGCTGCTACAGAAGTTGAAATGAAAGAAAAGAAACTCAGAATTGAAGATGCTTTGGCTGCTACAAAGGCTGCTGTTGAAGAAGGTATTGTAGCCGGAGGCGGTACAGCTCTTATTAACGCAATTCCTGCCGTTGAAAAGATTCTTGACATTTGTGATGGCGACGAAAAGACAGGTGTTAGAATTGTACTCCGTGCTTTGGAAGAACCTATTCGTCAAATTGCTGCAAACGCAGGTTTGGAAGGCTCTGTAATCATTGATACAATCAAACGCTCAGGCAAAATCGGATATGGTTTTGATGCTTACAACGAAAGCTACAACGATATGATGGAAATCGGTGTTGTTGACCCAACTAAGGTTACACGCTCCGCTCTTCAAAATGCATCCTCTGTTGCTGCTATGGTTCTTACTACTGAATCACTTGTTGCAGATGAACCTGAAAAAGATGTACCTGCAATGCCTAACCCAGGTATGGGCGGAATGTATTAACAGATAAATATCTAAGCTCAAAAAGCTCTTTTGTCAAAGAGCTTTTTGAGCTTTGTTTTATATAAGAAAGGTTTTTTATGTCCAGAAAATTATTTTGTGAAATATCTGTGTGTAAAGGCTGTTTTATACGAAATATAAAAGATTTTTTTAAAAGAGAAAAATTTATAAAAAATGAGCAGATATTTTTCGTACAAGCAAAGTTTATCAGGAAATGAATGATAGGTATAAAATCTGGAAATATTATAAATAAACAAATTATTAAGCAAAATAATGCCAAACTTATGTATGAAATAGCCCCTTAAATAATTTCACTATACCTAATTTATAAAACATTAATTTTTTAGATAAAATAACCCTGAAAAGCTTTTTAAATTGCTTTTCGGGGTTATTTAACAATATAAATACTTTGTCAGGGTTTTTATTATTTTATTTCAAATAATTTTTCACCGTTTTTGTAAGTGGCTTCAACCTTAATTCTGCGAAGTTCTTCTTTTGGTACATCAAGAGGACTTTCAGACAAAATTACCATATCAGCTTTTTTGCCTTTTTCCAAAGTACCTTTTTCATTTTCCTCACTATACTGATAAGCACCATAAATTGTAATGGCTTTTAAAGCGTCATATACTGATAAACTTTCTTCTTGATTGAGTTTAACTCCGTTTTTGGTGGTTCTGTTTACGGCACACCACAGGGTATCAATCATATCCGATGGCAAAACAGGGGTATCTTGATGGAATGTAAATGGTATTTCCAGCTTTTCTGTGGAGTTGGCAGGACTTATATTTTTTGCCCTCTCCATACCCATATTTTTTATATGAATATCACCCCAGTAATAGGTATGAGCCACAAAATATGAAGGCATTAAGCCTTTTTCTTTTACTTCCGGCAAAACTTCACGGGGCAGGAACTGACCATGAATAATAACAGGTCTGGTATCAGTGTATTTATCAAAAGAATGTATATACTGCAAAGCTGCCGCATCTCCGTTACAGTGACAAAGAAGCTGTCTGCCTTCACTTACAGCTTTATTGACAAAAGCTTTTACTTCCTCGTCTTTATAAATAGGGTATCCGCTGTAATTTTCTCGACTGTCTTCAGGGGTTTTGAGATATGGTTCTCTTAGCCATGCGGTTCTTCCTTGAGGACTTCCGTCAAGAAAAATTTTATATCCGTTTAATTTAAAATTATTTTTATATTTTCTATCAAAATCAGTATTATTTTCAAAAAGTCCATGGCTGTTTTTCATATCGGCATAACCAACCACATCACAGATTAAATCGCCTTTTTCTGCGGAAGTTTTGAGATAATCAAAACTGTCATTGTCCAACATACCGTCCTGTATAGTGGTTATACCATAACTTAAATAAATACGCTGGGCTTTTTTCATAAGCTCCAAAGTTTTTTCTTTTGTTGGCATAGGGACATATTTTCTAAATGTCATAAAAGCATTTTCTTCCAAATAACCGTTTAAATGGCCTTCGTTATCTCTGCCCAAAACTCCTCCCGAAATTTCCGGTGAATTATCAGTTAAATTTGCCTCTTTAAGTCCCAAACTGTTTGCCACAGCCACATGGCCGCTGACATGACTGATAATCACAGGATTTTCAGGGAAAGCCTTATCCAAAATTTCTTTGCTTGGGTGAATTTTTTCTTTTAGACTGTTGTGGTCATAACCAAATCCCACAATCCATTCACCTTTTTGACAATTAGTTTCTTCTTTAAATTGTTTAAGTGTATTTATAATATCATCAAAAGTTTTGCTGCTGTTTAAATTTACAGAAGTCAGGGACTGGGAAAACTGTGTCAAATGGCTGTGTCCGTCTATAAATGAGGGCATTAAACATTTTCCTGCCAAATCTATTTTTTCGGCATTTTCAGATGCCTGTGTCATTACATCTTTTTCATTTCCTACAGCATAAATCAAACCATCTTTTATCAAAACAGCTTCTGCATTTTCTTTTGCCATTGTTATAATTTTACCACCATAAAATATTTTTTCTAACATATCATACAAAATTATTAGCACAATAAGTAAAAAGCACTTATAATTTATTAACACAGTTTAAATAATTATATTTTCATGATAAAATTATAACAACTTAACAACAACTAAACCTATAAATAAAAAACCATTCGTTATTTTACGAATGGTTTTTTTAATTTATGCTACATTTTGTTTTTTGATTTTATCAAAATCCACAAATCTTACTAAAAGTCCCACAACTACTCCTGTTGTAATCATTTCACCTATCATAATGGAGCCGTTATAGAGCAGTGAATATACAGTAGCACTCATGCCTTCAGGAGCATAAGTTCCCCAAATAATAATTCCGCTCAGGAAATGGCAGAAAAATCTGCCGAATATTACTGCTACAGCTGCCACTACAGAACCCAGCACTTTCTTTTCCCCAAAAGGTTTTTTGATTAAATCAGCTAAGCCCAAAACTGTAAATGCAACTACATAATCCAGCAAAATTACAAGGATAAAGTTCCAAATAGTCTGTACAGGCGGAGGATAAAATCCCTGTACCATTTGTAGCAGTGAATAAACAAAAGCAGTAAATACTCCTGTTTTTGTTCCATACATAAAGGAAATGATAATGATTGGTGCCATACTTGCTATTGTAATAGAACCGCCGTTATAAAGCGAAAAAACTTTAAACATAGACAGTACAAAAGCTAAAGCAAGCATAAGCCCACAGTGGGTGAGTTTTCTTAATTGTGGTTTCATAATAAGCCACCGTCCTTTCTGATTTTTCCGAAAAAGAAAACCGCAGATACAATGTCTGCGGCGAAATAAGGCGTAGCTTTATCGTAAATTCCTCCGTCGGCATTATCCGAATCAGGTTTGCGGGTCAGTACCGAATTTCATGCACTATCTCAGCCGACTTTTCGTCAGCACCCCGTTTCTTCATACTGCGATTTAATTTTTACTTTTATATTATAACATAGTATGTCCTAATTGTAAATAACTTTCTAAAGACAAATTATAATTTTATAATTTTTCCGCCAATTTTGAAAAAATCATCTTCACTATGAGTTACAATTAAAACATATTTATCTTTTATATGCTTTTTGACAAAATCCACACAAATATCCTTGGTAATACTGTCCAGTCCCTTAAAAGCTTCGTCCATTATGATAAAATCACCACCATGGAGCAAACATCTTGCCAAAGCTGTCCGCCTTTTCATGCCACCGCTTAAATTTTTAACAGATTTTATTAAATCTTCCTTTGAAAAACCCATTTCAGTTAAAGCTTGTTTGGCAGTTTCATCGGAAATATGGGGACAGGCAATTTTAATATTTTTAACAGAGGATATATTTTCACAGAGTCTGTCCTCCTGAAAAACCAAAGATTTTTTTAAGTTATCCAAACCGGTTATTTCACCGCTGTCAGCTTTTTTTAAACCTGTAATAATATTTATAAGAGTAGTTTTACCCTTTCCCGATTTTCCCATAATAAAAACAGGTTCATTTTTTTTTATATTAAAACTTATTTTATTCAGTACAATATTTCCATCAAAGGATTTGGTAATTTCTTTAATCTCAATCATTTCCGTCCTCCATATGATAGAATTTACAATTTATTTTCTGTATGGTTTTGATAAACAGCTTTTCAAAAAATACACTTATAATGATGATAACCATTGTCCAGGCAAATAAATAAGGTGTATCCAAATTTATTTTGGAGCGGTACAATGCATCACCAATGGAATTTTTAGGTGTGGCAATAACTTCGGCGGCAATTCCTGCTTTCCAGCACATACCAAGTCCCATGGAACAGGCAGAAATAAAATAAGGCATTACACTTGGCAAATAAATATATAAGAACTTGTTTTTAAAACTAAAATCATATATTTGAGCCATTTGCAGCATTTTTATATCTGTATTTTCAATTCCTTCCCTTATATTTGAATAAAACAATGGGAAAACAATTAAAAATGAGATAATTACTGAAATATTTTCAGATTTTATCCAAAACAGTATCAGTATTATAAAAGATGCTATGGGAGTGGATTTAATTATTTGATTAATGGGAGTTATCAGAGCATAGGCAATTTTGCTTTTGCAGGATATACTGCCAAAAAACGAACCTGATATAACTCCCAGAAAAAATCCTGTTGTAATTTTACCAAAACTTAAAAAAACTCTCTGCCAAAATTCTTTTTCAAAAATCATTTTTACAAAAGTTTTTATTACAACTAGAGGAGATACCATAAGTATCTCCTCATTTAAAATCATACTGATTAACTGCCAAATAAAAATCCAAAATATTATTCCTGCAATATTTAATTATTTATTTGATAAAGAATGTTTCATCAGGAAGTTTTCCTCCTACTGATTTAGGTTCCTGTTCAAAAAGTGCATTCAAATATCCATTTAATTTATTCTGCATTTCTTCACCTTTTATAAATACTATATTGCAAAGTGGAATAGCTTTTTTAGCTACAGGTTCAGGTGCAATTTCATATTTTGCAACTAACTTTGCACCTTCATCAATATTTTCATTTATGAATTTTACGGATTCCTCATATTCTTTCATAAACAGGTCATAAGCTTCTCTGTGGTTTTCATAAAATTCTTTTCTTACTACCATTACACCTGTAACCAGACTGCTGTTTTTGTCAAGCTTTTCCCATTCTTCAGAAAGGCTCAAAGCCATTCTCAAATCTGCATTTTTAGATTGTGCCACTGTTACAAAAGGCTGTGGAAGTAAAGCTATGGCAGATTTATCCTGTGCCATAAGTGCTGCAACTTCGGAAGCCTCGGATTTATATTCAACAGTCAAATCCTTGTCTGCATCAATTCCGGCAAGTTTAAGCACATGACGAAATGCAAATTCAGGAGTAGTGCCTTTTCCTGTGGAATAAATTGTCTTACCTTTTAAATCTGCCAAGCTGTGAACTGTATCACCTGATTCAACTACATACAATACACCCAAAGTGTTAATTGCTGCGGCTGAAATTTTTCCTTCTGTCTTATTAAAAATAACAGAAGCCAAATTTGCAGGAATAGCAGCGGCGTCCAAACTTCCATCAGCAAGTTTACCTACAATGGCATCAGCTGTGCTTTCCATAACAATTTCATATTTTCCTTCACTGGTTCCCTCTTCTGCTTTATTCATAAGGTTTACCATGCCCATACCTGTTGGGCCTTTCATAACCGCAATTTTAACAGTTTCTTTTTCAGTTGTTTGTGAAGAGCTTTCAGTGTTGTCGGAAGTTTCTTCGCTGTTGGAAGTTTCATCAGATTTTGAGCTTTCTTCACTGCCTGAAATTTCGGTGCTTACCTGTGAACTGCTGTCAGAATTTTTTTCTTCTTCTTTTTTGGTACAGCCTGCAAAAGTTGTCATTGTAACAGAAAGAGCCAAAATCAAAGCTCCTAGTTTCTTTAAATTCATAAAATTTTTCCTCTTTTCTTATCTTTTCTGTACTGCCATAATATATGGGCACTCAGGTACATTAATAATACGGTGTATCATGGAATCATACTCTTTTTTATTGAGAGATGCAAGCATTTTTTCTATTTCAATGCCCTCCAACCTGCCTTCTTCATGACCGGGATATACAACAATCAGTATCATTCCGCCTTTTTCCAATAAATCCATTGCGTTTTTTATGGCAGGAAGTGTGGTTTCTCTTTTGGTGGTAATTATTTTTTCATGATTTGGCAGCCAACCTAAATTAAACATAGCTGCAGATATATTTTCGTGAATATAGTCTTTAATTTTGCTGTGGCAACTGTTAATTAAAGTTACATTTTTAAAAGAATTATTTTCACGAAGTTTTTTTTCGGTGCTGATTAATGCCTCTGGCTGTATATCAAAAGCATAAACATGACCTTTGGGAACCAAACTGCTTAAAAAAAGTGTATCTCCGCCATTTCCCATAGTACAGTCAGCCACAATACTGTCTTCACGCACCACGGTTTTAATTAAATCTTTCGCTGTATCTAATATTGACTGCATATCATCACTTCTTTTCGGTTTTATTTATCTTCATTTTTTAAAAATTCTTCGACTTTTTCTCTGGTAAGTCTTGTTTTTCTGTGATTATATCCGCCACCGTTAAATCCGATTACTATATCATCATGACATATCACTCCAGGAAAATGAAATTCACACTGATTTACATCTCCTGCATTGCTGATTAAAATATTATTTTTTCTGCACTCTTCATAAATCATACTGTTTACATCGGAATTATCAGTAATTGCCAAAACCATATCAGCACCTATAATATCATTGGGAGAAAATTCTTTTTTCACCCAGTTTATTTTCTTTTCTTCATATAGCTTTTGCAAAGTCGGAGTTATTTTGGGAGATATGACTTTTATATTTTCTGTGAAATTAGTCAAAGTCATTACTCGTCTTTCTGCAATATGTCCGCCGCCAATAACAGTAACCTGTTTTTCCGATAAATCCACAAAAAGTGGGAACATTTTTTTAGTTTTCATT
This sequence comes from Oscillospiraceae bacterium, assembly GCA_020024175.1. GTDB lineage: Bacteria > Bacillota > Clostridia > Oscillospirales > Ruminococcaceae > JAHHUA01. The sequence goes on from JAHHUB010000001.1 coordinate 14,299, forward strand.
TCTGTTGTCTTTCTCTCTTAAATATTCCTAAAGTGTCAGAAAAAACACTTCAGGAATATTATTATAAATTTAGTTTTCTTTTTCGGAAAGTTTAAGTGCAATATGCAAATCGTCAAGAGCCTTGTCATCAACAGTGCTGGGGCAGGCACTCATAATTTCACTGGCATTTTGAACTTTTGGAAATGCAATAACATCTCTGAGGTTATCAGCACCACACATAATCATGGCAAGTCTGTCAAGTCCAATACCTACACCACCGTGAGGGGGAGCTGCATATTTGTATGCATCAACCAAAAATCCGAATTTAGCTTCTATTTCTTCCTTGGTAAGACCCAGTGATTCAAACATCTTCTGCTGAAGTTCATAATCATTAATTCTTATAGAACCTGAGCAAAGTTCAACACCATTGGCAACCAGGTCATATGCTTTAGCTCTTACTTTTTCCTGATCTGTGTCAAGGTATTCAAGACATTCTTCCAAAGGCATGGTGAATGGGTGATGCATTGCTACCCAGCTATTGCTTTCATCATCCCATTCAAAGAATGGGAATTCAGTAATCCAAAGGAGGTTAAACTGATCTTTAGGAATAATGTCAAGCTGTTTTGCAACTGTAAGACGGAGCTGTCCCAAAACAGGCAAAGTAATTCTGTTTTTGTCTGCTACAATAAGGGCAACATCTCCTTTTTCCATGGAAAGCTTGTTCATAATTTCATCAAGTTCCCCGTCTTTGAGGAATTTGCTGAATGAACAGTTAGGTTCTTCGTCAGCCCAACGAATATATGCAAGACCTTTGGCACCGATTCCTTTAGCCTGTTCGGTAAGCTTGTCTATATTCTTTCTTGTAAGAACAGCGGCACTGTTTTTTGCTACAATAGCTCTTACACTGCCGTCATTTTCGAGTGCACCTTTAAATACAACAAAATCTGTATTTTTAACTGTTTCAGAAAGGTCAATGATTTCCATAGCAAATCTGGTATCCGGTTTATCAGAACCAAATCTTTCCATAGCTTCTTTATAAGTATAATGTGGGAAATCAGGCAGTTCAATACCTTTAATTTCCTTAAACAATGTCTTTGCAAAGCCTTCAACCATTTCCATAACATCTTCTTGGTCAACAAAGCTCATTTCCATATCTATTTGAGTAAAATCAGGCTGACGGTCAGCTCTTAAATCTTCATCTCTGAAACATCTTGCAAGCTGAATATATCTGTCAAAACCTGATACCATCAAAAGCTGTTTGTAAATTTGAGGAGACTGAGGCAAAGCGTAAAATTTGCCTTCATGGATTCTTGATGGAACTAAATAGTCTCTGGCACCTTCGGGAGTGGATTTCATAAGCATTGGTGTTTCAATTTCAATAAATCCGTTTTTGTAGAAATATTCTCTTGCCACTCTTGCAATATTATGTCGCATAATAAGGTTTTCCTGAAGAGATCTTCTTCTCAAATCCAGATAACGGTATTTTAGTCTTAATTCTTCCTTTACATTTGTATCGTCAACAATTTCGAAAGGAGGTGTCTGAGCCTTTGCCATAACTCTCAGTTCTGTTACAATAATTTCGATTTCACCTGTGGCAATTTCTGTATTTACAGCTTCTCTTGCCATAACCTTGCCCTTTGCCATAAGTACAAATTCACTTCTTGCAGAGGAAGCTTTTTCAAATACTTCTCTGTCTGTTTCATCATTAAAAACAAGCTGAACAATACCTGTTCTGTCTCTGAGGTCAATGAAAATAAGATGACCCTTGTTTCTCTGTCTTTGTACCCAGCCACCTACTACGATTTCTTTTCCTATATCATTTTTGGTAACTTCACCACAGTAGTGAGTTCTTCTTATACCTTTAATAGATTCTCCCATTTTAATACATCTCCTTATATTAGTGTTCGTGATGGCAGTAGCCACAGTCACATTCATCATCGTCATCATCATGACCGAAACGGTGATCTCTTTCCTCATCTCTTACCAATGTATCATAAAAATCATCTACAAAATCCTGTCCGATAGAAATTTCGGAGGTTTCACCGGTAGCCATATTTTTAAGTATGGCAGAGCCTTTTTCAATTTCTTCATCACCCAAAACCAAAGTGTATTTTGCGCCGATTTTATCAGCATATTTCATTTGAGCCTTAACACTTCTGCCTACTGTATCTGTTTGTGCAAAGAAAGTTCTCTTTCTTAAATCATGAGTCAAAAGTATTGCTGTATCTAAGGCTTTTTCTCCCATAGCAGCTATATATATTTCACATTCAGGAGGAGCAGGAAATTCTGCATTACAGCTTTCCATAAGCATGATAAGTCTTTCCAGACCAATAGCAAAACCTATAGCCGGTGTAGGCTTTCCGCCTAACTGTTCTACCAAACCATCATATCTTCCACCACCGCAAATTGTGCCTTGAGCACCGATTTTATCACATACAAATTCAAAAACAGTCTTTGTGTAGTAATCAAGTCCTCTTACTATTTTGGGATTTACTGCATATTTAATATTCATAGCATCCAAATATTTTTGAAGCTTTTCAAAGTGGGATTTACATTCATCACAGAGATAATCCAAAGTTTTAGGTGCATTTTCTGCTAATTTTTGACAGTTTTCTTCTTTGCAGTCCAAAAGACGCATAGGGTTTTTTTCCAATCTGTCCAAACAGGTTTTACAAAGTTCGTTTTTATGTGCTGCATAATATTCTTCCAAAGCTTTGTGGTATGCTTTTCTGCATTGGGGGCAACCTATGGAGTTAATCTCCAAATGATATTCGTCAATCTGCAAATGTTCCAAAATACTGTTCATAAGATCAATTATTTCAGCATCTGCCGAAGGTTCTGCAGACCCGAACATTTCCACACCGAATTGATTAAATTCTCTGTATCTTCCTGATTGGGGTCTCTCATAACGGTAGTTTCTTCCGTTATAGCAAACTCTTACAGGCAAAGTTTCGTTAAGAAGTCCATTTTCCAAACAAGCTCTTACAGCTCCTGCTGTGCCTTCAGGTTTTAATGCCAAATGTCTGCCGCCCTTATCCTCAAATTCATACATTTCTTTTTGTACAACATCGGAAGTATCCCCTACGGAACGGACAAAAAGATTTATATCTTCAAAATTAGGGGTTCTTATTTCCTGAAATCCGTATATTTCCGCCAAATCCATAGCGGTATCTTCAACATACTGCCATTTTCTTACTTCAGAGGGCAATATATCATGGGTTCCTTTAGGTGCTTTTGCCAGTAATGCCATAAACTTATCCTTCTTTCTCAAAAATTCCTTTTAAAAAATAAAAATCTCCCCATCCCCAATAGACCTTGTGAGTCTGTAAGGGACGAGGAGCAAAATTTCCACGCGGTACCACCCTAATTGCGGTATTTTAACCGCCTCTTTCAATTTTTTAACGCAAAATCACACGGGAAAATTGCAAATGCTCTTTTCCTACTCCGCAGGTGTCCTTCACAGCAATTTGACAAATACTTTCACCAACCGTATTTTCTCTGAATGTCAAATTAAAAGTTACTGCTCCTGTATCACTGTATTTATTTTATATTACTTTTTTGGGTTTACTATATTTCTCCAGTCCAAATCTCCTCTTTCCAAAGCATGGATAAGAGCTTCAGCTGTAGCGATATTTGTAGCAACAGGTATGTTATGCACATCACAAAGTCTGAGTATATTTGATACATCAGGTTCGTTTTTGCCGTGATTATTGGGGTCTCTCATAAAAATCAAAAGATCAATCTCGTTGCAGGCAATTCTCGCTCCAATTTGTTGATCCCCACCCTGACTTCCGCTCAGGAATTTAAAAATATTAAGTCCTGTAGCTTCTGTTATAAATCTTCCGGTTGTTCCTGTGGCACACAAATTGTGTCTGCTCAAAATACCGCTGTAAGCGATACAAAACTGTACCATTAGTTCTTTTTTGGAATCATGTGCTATAAGAGCTATATTCATATAAATTACTCCTTATTTATCATATGTCATTATTATATATCGGATTTTACATAATTGCAAGTTTAATATCAATATTATTTAGTCTTAAACACAAATTATTTACAGATTTTTGCCACAATGACCTGTTTCCGGGGAAACAACCCTTTGAAAAGCTTTTTGAATATGGGATAATGCCCATAAGTTGTACCCCGGTTTTGTCTATTATTTCATCAAAATTTTCTATTGCATTTTTTCCGTAGGTATGTACTCTGTTTAAAATTGTACGAATTTCTCCGTTATTCAATTTTTTTATGAGTTCCACCATTCGTTCAGTATCTCTTACGGAAATTAAATCCGGAGTTAAAATCATCAAAAACATATCGGCATTTTTAAAAAAAGATGCCATTCTGTCATTAAGACCCAAACCCATATCTATTAATATAAAATCAAACTTGCTGTCTATGGATTGGTGAAATTTTTTCACCTGTTCCTCAGCGGGAGAAAAATCAATACTGTATGGTGCAGGAATATAACTTAAACGAGGATAATTTTCACTTTCCACCACTGCTCTGTCAAAATCAATTTTTTCACTTATAATATCTTCCAAATTATAGATAACCTTATCCTGAAGTCCCAACATAATATCAATACAGCCAAATCCGCTGTCCGCTTCTTCTATCAGAACTTTTTTACCATTTTGGGAAAGAGTTTTTGCCACTGCTGTACAAATGGTGGATTTTCCTACTCCTCCTTTTCCTGAAACAAAAACAATTTTTTTAGCCATAAAACAGATTTCTCCATTCAGTTTTTATTATTCCTCAGTTTTTTCCTCTGATTTATCGGAATTTTCTTTTTCCGATTCAGCTTCCGCTTGTTTTTTTGCTTCTTCCTCTCTTGCCTTTAATACTTCGGGAGGGATATGTTCACTGTATTTTTCAAAATATTTATTCATTATATCTCTGGCTACAGGTGCACCTGTATAACCATGCCAACCTTTTTCTATAACCACAGCCACAGCAATTTCGGGGTCTTCGGCAGGTGCATAGCAGATAAATGTTGAGTTTGGAAAACCTGCTGTTTGAGGTGTACCTGTTTTAGATGCCACATCAACAAAGTAATTTCCGAAAGTAGCTATAGCTGTACCTGAACGGGATGCCATAACCATACCTTCTCTTATAGCTTCAAAAACTTCGGCAGGTACATCGTCCATATTTGACATTACTTTAGGTTTGTTGTCAAAAACAACTTTATCCCTGTTATAGCTTTCTATGGATTTTACAATGTTTAAATCCATTCGTTTTCCGTTGCCTGCAAGAGCCGAGGTATAACTTGCAAGCTGCAAAGGTGAAAATTCATTGTACATCTGTCCAATGGCAGACTGAAGTACATCTCCTGGGTTCCATGGCACACCATGTTTTTTTGCAACTTCCGGATTTGATACCACACCCTTAAACTCATTTATCTCTATTCCTGTAGGTTCTCCCAGTCCAAGCCGATGAGCATATTCGTTAATTTTGTCTATGCCAAGCCTTCTTCCTGCATCATAAAAATAGATATTGCAGGAATATTTAAGAGCTTCTTTTACTGTTAATGGTCCATGGTGCCCAAGACAGGTAAATACTGTATTTGGGTAGTAATCATAAACATGGTAACAGCCAATTTTACTGTCAGGTGTTTCTAATTTTTCATTTAATGCTGCCAAGCCTACTACAGGTTTAAATACCGAACCCGGGGAATATCTTCCCATAGTGGCTCTGTTCCAAAGTGGCTTTAAAGGATCAGCCAAAAGCTCATTATATTGCTGACCGTATTTTGCCTGATCATAAGTAGGGTAAGTTACCAATGCAATAATTTCCCCTGTTTTAATGTCAATAGCCGCAACAGCTCCTGAATCTGCTTCTTTTCCTTTTCCTTCAGGGGCAGTTTCATTAAGATGTTCAATCTGTTTTTTAAGCGAGTCAATAGCAACACGCTGTATATCCTTATCTATTGTTAAAACCACTGTATTTCCGGGAATAGTTTCTTCTTCATCTACTGAATCCACTACATCTCCTTCAGAATTAAAATAAATTTTTTTCATGCCGTCTTTTCCCCGGAGATAATCTTCATAAATCATCTCTATGCCATCTTTTCCGATATAATCGGAGGGTTGATAACCCTTTTCCAAAAGTCCTTCCATTTCCTCAGCATAAATTGGTCCTATCCTGCCTATTACATGGGGAATTAAATCACCGTCCATATATTCTCTCATAGCCACTTCCGTTATGCTGACTCCATTCATTTCATAGCCCCATTCACGGATTAAAGTGGCTGTTTTTAAACTTATATCATAAGCAAAAGTGTAATTTGTAGAATAGTTAAATCCCTGCTGTTGCATTGCATATTTAACACCGGCTAATTTTCTGAAATCGCTGTCATTGTAATCTTTCAGTTTATACATATCTTTAAGCCAATATACCACATCATCTGCAGTGGCATATTGCCCAATATTAAGATGTTTTTTTAGTTTCTCCACATCTTTTTCCCTGTTTGGCAAAAAAGCAAAAGGTGCCCTGTGAGTAAGAGGAAGATTATCCGCCCATTTTTCATTTGTACTTTCAAGCACTTTGCAGACTTTTAATATGGTATCATTTTCCTCTTTTTTTGACATATAAACTCTGTCAAAAATAATATTATATCCCACTCGGTTATAGGTAAAAGGCCGTCCTTCTCTGTCCACTATTTCACCACGGGCAGCTTTCATTCTTTGTGAAACGCTGGTACCTTTATTTAATTTTTCCACATATTCTTTGCCATTTACTACTTGAATTTCCATAAGCCGCAAAGAATAAAAACAAACGCAGGCTAAAAATATAAATACTATAACCAGCACTCTGTTTTTGACAATATTTTTCTTCATTATATCTCCTAATCTAAATTGTATTTACAGGTAAAATAAGTGTGTATTTTACCTATAATCAAAAAAATAGGTATTACAAACAAAAGTGAATATAAAATAGTGGGGATTATATGTCTGTATAAAATAATTTCGGATTTTTCATATTTCCAAATTGCATATACAAAATAATACTCCAAAAATCCCCTTAAACTTAACACTGCTGCTGAAAAAGTAAACGCATTCAGTTTATTATTTTTCATAAAATAAATGACTGCCAGACCTATTGCTGTACAGCATATCAAAAGCAGCATAGCATTAAAACCATGTATTGGGTAGGAAGAATAGTCGCAAAGCATACCTATTATCATACCTACTATTCCACCGGCAAATTCACCTTCATACATTGCTGTAACTACAGCTGCAACATAAATTGCATTGGGTTTTACACCCCAGATTTCCAAAAAATGCGGAGTATTCTGCAATATAAATATAATAAAAATAATTGAAAAGTAACTTATAAATTTAAAGGTAATACCCTTTTTTTTATTATTTTCCAATTTCTCCGCCCCCTTTTGTTTTATTTTTAATAAAAGCCACTTTTATTTTTAAAAGCAGCTTTTATAATATTACCAGTTATTTATCTTTGATTTGTTTTTTCAGTGTTTTCTTTTTCATCTGTTATGTCCTTACCTTTGTTTTCTCCCAGAAAACTTTTTATAACAAGAACATCTTTTACATTTTTTATATCAGAGGCAGGTTTTATCACAGCATACTTTGAAAGTCCATGTGTTTCATCTCTGATTTCGATAATTTCTCCCACAATTATATCTTTAGGATAATTGCCTCCATATCCCGATGTCAATACAATATCGCCTTTTTTAGCCCCCACATCTTTTGGAAGCAAAGTCATAAGCGTATTTCCTTTTTCAGCCTCACTTATTCTTCCGGTAACTATACCTACATCTCGGGTGGTGCTTATATATGTTCCCACATCCAGGGATGCATCTAAAACTGTTATAACTTTTGAATAGCTCATACCTACTTCATTTACCACACCAACCAAACCTTTGGAGGTGATGACTGTATCCCGCAGTTCTATTCCGTTAAGTGAGCCTTTATCTATGGTAAATGAACAAAACTTACTGTTGGCATCTCGTCCTATTACTGTAGCAGTTTCAAATTCAAATTCGGGATTTTGTTCTTTTATTTCCAAAAATTCCTTGAGATTTTCATTTTCTCTTTTAAACTTATCATAATCCACCAGTTTTTTGTTCATTTCTTCAATTTTTGCTTTTAACTCCTCATTTTCCTTGGAAATGTTGGAGGCATTCAGAAAAACATTTAAGAATGAATGAACTCCTTCGGAAACAGAAGATGAAATCCGCTGAAAAGGCACCAATATTATTCCCATTACATTATCGGAAAAAGATGCCAATCCTCCGGTATATGCTCCTCTTAAAGCAAAAGCAAATATAACCACTAAAAAAGCAAGAAGAATTTTGAATTTTTTGCTTTTAAAAAAATCCTCCATATAAAATTCCTCCTGCTTTCTTTTTTTATTTTAATTAATAATTTTTAGTGTCTTCATCATCTTCCATAAGTACTTCATGAAGCTTATCCAAATCTTCCAAAACCTTACCTGTACCTATAGCAACACAATCCAGCGGATTTTCTGCAATATGAACTTCCATGCCTGTTTCTCTTGAAATAAGTTCATCCAGTCCTTTGAGCAAAGCTCCGCCTCCGGTAAGTGTAATGCCATGGTCAATAATATCAGCGGAAAGTTCCGGCGGAGTTTTTTCCAAAGTTGTTCTTACTGCATCTAAAACAGAGGACAGAGGGTCTACCAATGCTTCTCTTATTTCATAGGGATAAATCTGAATATTCTTAGGAAGACCGTCCACAAGGTTTCTTCCTTTAATGTCCATAGGTTCTTCCCCTTCGTATTCTACAGCAGAACCTATATTTACTTTGATTTCTTCGGCAGTTCTTTCACCAATAAGAAGATTGTATTTTTTCTTTACATATTGAATTATGGAAGAATCAAATTCATCTCCGCCTACTCTTACAGATTTAGCAGCAACAATACCTCCCAAAGAAATAACAGCAACTTCACTTGTACCGCCTCCGATGTCGATAACCATGCTTCCCATAGCCTCAGCAACTGGCATTCCTGCACCTATGGCAGCAGCCATAGGTTCTTCAATAATTGAAACATGTTTAGCACCTGCTTTAAAAGCAGCACTTCTTACTGCACGTCTTTCAACGGCTGTAATTCCGGATGGTATGCAGATAACCACTCTTGGTCTTGCAAAAATAGAATTGTTAAACGCTTTCTTTATAAAAATCTGAAGCATATTTGCAGTGATGTCAAAGTCAGCAATAACTCCGTCTTTAAGAGGTCTTACTGCAACAATGGAACCCGGTGTTCTTCCTATTACTTTTTTAGCTTCATTACCTACATATCTTACTGTATCTGTTTTTTTATCTACAGCAACAACGGAAGGTTCACGCATAATAATGCCTTTTCCCTTCATAAATACCAAAGTATTCGCTGTGCCCAAGTCCACTCCTATATCTTTATTAAATGAAAACATAAATTCTTTTATCTCCTTTCGTCAATAATTCATATTATAACTCTAATCGTCCATAAACTCAACATAAATTTAAGAATTTATTATGAAAAGTTTAAGGAATATTTGTAATAAATCCTCATATAATCTTACTTTATTTTACATTTTTAGTCTTTAGAGAATTTCCGGGCAAATTTTTTTAATCAGAGAATAAAGTTTATTGACAGGCAACCCCATAACAGAGTAATAATCACCTTTTATTCCCTCTATAAATCTTCCTCCCAAGCCCTGTATTCCGTATGCCCCTGCTTTGTCCATAGGGTCATTTGTATTTATATACCAATTAATTTCATCTGATGAAAGAGCACTGAATTTTACTGTAGTTTCTTCGCTGAGAGAAAGACTTTTTCCGTCTTTTACAATACAAAGTCCCGTTATAACTTTATGTTCTCTGCCTGAGAGAAGATTCAACATTCTTTCAGCGTCTGCTTTGTCTTTTGGTTTACCTAAAATTTCATTTCCCGCTATAACAACAGTATCACAGCCTATTACAAAGCTGTTCTTATTCTTTTTTGCCACATCAAGAGCTTTTTGTACAGCAAAAAATTCTGCCACTGCCTCATTTTCCATACCCTGAGGAATTTTTTCCTCATAGGTGGAAGGTATTATGTCAAAATCATCAATAAGATTTTTTAGTAGTTCTTTTCTGCGGGGAGATGCTGATGCAAGTATAACTTTCAAATTCATTCCGCCTTTCTTCTACTTTCCTGTGGAGCCAAAACCACCTGTACCTCTTTCACTGTCATCCAGTTCATTACAAACTTCCACTTTGGGAAAAAGTGCATTTACTATAACAATCTGAGCAATTCTGTCGCCAGGGGTTACTGTATAGCTTTCGTTGTAATTGTTTATCAGTGAAATGATAATTTCCCCCCGGTAATCGCTGTCAATAACGCCTACACAGTTGGCAGGTACAATTCCGTGTTTGGTTCCCAAACTGCTTCTGGCAAAAACAAGTCCCACTGTACCTTCTTCCAGTTGTATGGCTATTCCTGTGTGAAACTTTACTATTTCACCCGGTTTTATCTCAATAGGACTTAAAATATCGGCATACAAATCCATTCCGGCACTTTGAGCTGTTCCTCTTGTGGGAATTATGGCAGTATCAGTAAGTTTTTTTATCTTAATCATGGCTAACCTCTATAATACATTTCTGTAATAAAGTCCACGGGTCATATTTTCACCATAAGGAACTTTATTTTTATAATCTGTTATAATTTCATCACATTCCTTACTGTTTTCTTTTGTAAAATACAAAGTGATAAAGTCAAGACCACCCAGCTCTTTCATTCTGTCCGCCAGATAAAGGGGAACGCTGTTAAATATACGGCTTTGTCCTCCATCACAGTTTACAAAAAACTCTGTGCCTTTTCTGTCTTTAATTTTAGTATAGCCATTACAGTTATCACATCCGATAGCTGCTTCAACAGGGCAATTTCTAACGGTCATCAGCGGCAGGTAGCCGTAACCTACTATACCTGTTTTTATCGGTCGGATTATATCTTTAATTTTACTTAAATTAAGTTCAAAGGAAGTTTCCGCAGAACAAAGTCCCATATCGGCATATTTTTTCATGGCACGGGAATTAAATATATTCAAATTAAATCCTCCATGAATATTTTTTATACCCATATCTTCAGCAGCCTTAATTCCCCAAAGGTTTCCACAATATATATTTTCCATTCCCTGTTCTTTGAGGATTTTTATAAGTTTTATTTCATATTCGGGGGCAAAGTTTATGGTTTCGGTTTCCCCGCAAATTTTATCGGTAATTACTCCGCCTTTTCTCACCCATGCGTTTAACTGAGAAAGCGGCATTATAATCATTTCACATTCTTTCAGCATTTTGTCGGTGAGCTGTGTATATTTTGAAATTCTGACTCTCAATTTCGGCATAATACTCATATCAGCGGGAATTTTGGGCAGAGGAGGAACTCTGTTTGTCTTTACAGGCTTTACAGAGGATCTTTGAATCCTTATTTCCTCCAAAGCATCACGCCTTAATAAGTTTAATTCCGAAACAGGCACAATAAGTCCCTCATCACAGTCAAAATCAAATTCTTTGAGATAATATGGTGTGCCTCCTGTTTTGGAAAGACTTTGCTCGGCTTTTTCCTTTGTGGTAGGTTTATTCACAGCTATTTGAGGAATTTCCCCTGTTTTTTCAGAAAAATGTCCATCTAAATCAGAACAAAAAAGTTTTACTGGTTGTCCCTCTTTTATGGTTAGTTTCATATTAACAGGTACAAGAGGGGTTTCCTTTGCATAATCTTTTTCTATATCTTTTAATACAGATGTCATGGCAAGTACATCATCTTTTTGTCTTGTACCAAACATAGCATAATTTACATTGGATTTATAATATCCATCAGTAAAACCGCTTCTGGAAAATACACTTCTTAAAAGTCCCATATCGGTTTTTTCTTCGGCAACAGCTTTTTTAACCTGTGAAACAGCAGCGGAAACATATTCGGGGCGTTTCATTCTGCCTTCGATTTTAACAGATGCCACACCGATTTCAGCCAGTTCATTTACATCTTCCACCAGGGACAAATCTTTAAGGGAAAGTCCGTATTCATTTCCTTTTTCCACTCTGAAAGGCAGACGGCATGGCTGAGCACAAAGTCCACGATTTCCACTGCGTTCCCCTATCATGGAACTCATATAGCACTGACCGGAAACACTCATGCAAAGAGCACCATGAATAAACACTTCTATTTCTGCATTTACATTTTGGGCAATATGTTTAATTTCTTCTTTGGAAAGTTCTCTTGCCAGAACAATTCGGGAAAAACCCAGTTCTTCAACTTTTTTTGCACCTTCCAAATTATGCACTGCCATTTGTGTGGAGGCATGAAGAGGCATTTGTGGTGCAATTTTTCGGGCAATTTCAAAAACCCCCAAATCCTGTATAATAAGTGCATCAGCTCCACACTCAACAGCAGTTTTAACAGCCTCCTCCACTTCCTCAGATTCATCATCATACATGAGAGTATTTAAGGTTTGGTGAACTTTTACTCCTCTTTCATGACAGTATTCCACTGCATTTTTTAATTCTTCATTGTCAAAGTTTGCAGCATTTCTTCGGGCATTTAATGCTTTTGAACCTAAATAAACCGCATTTGCTCCTGATCTTACCGCTGCCACCATAGCATCATAAGAGCCGGCGGGTGCTAAAATTTCAATATTATTCTTCACTTTTCTTACCCATTTCCAACTGACGCTTTACTTTTTCCAGTTCACGTTTAGTTTCATCAAGTTCAATTCTCGCTTTTGCTGCATCTTCTAAATATTCGGTAATCTGACTTCTCATTCTGTCAGCACTATCCTCACTTTTTTTATAACCATCCATATAATTTATACAGCAAAGTGCAAGACATTCATTGAGAGAAAGTCTGTCATTCTGTGCCATCAGACTTCCTATTTGCTTATCGAGTTTCTCTCCCAATTTTAATACATATTCCTCATCTTCAGGTGTTGCAATTATAAGCTTGCAGCCCTGAATTTCCAATTTAACTCTGTTTATCATTGTATATTCCCATTCCTTTCAATATTTTATTGTATATATAGTTATTATAATTCATTTTTCAAAATATTAAAAGTCCTATTTGTAACTTTTGCTATTTTTTTATAATAATTTTATATGTATAATTTTATATCATTGTTTTTATTTTTGTGAAAAATTTGCAACTTGTTCTTTTATTTTTTTTATTTTATGATAAAATAAAATTGCAAACCAAAAATAATAAATACATAAGGAGTGTTGAAAATGTATTGTGTAAATAATATTAAAAACGATATTTACTGGGTAGGTGGAAATGATCGCCGTATTTCTCTCTTTGAAAATGTTTATCCTCTTCCTCATGGTGTTTCCTATAACTCTTATTTGATAACAGATGAAAAAACAATTCTTCTTGATACTGTTGATAAAGCTATATCCTATTTGTTTCTTGAAAATGTAAAGCATGTTTTAAACGGCAGAAGTCTTGACTATGTTGTGGTAAACCATATGGAACCGGATCACTGTGCTGTTTTGGAAGATATTGTAAACCTTTACCCCGATGTAAAAATTGTCTGCAATGCAAAGGCTTTGGGTATGATTAAACAATTCTTTGATTTTGATGCTGACAGCCATGCTCAGATTATAAACGAAGGGGACAGCCTTTCCACCGGTAAACACAACTTTACTTTCTACATGGCTCCTATGGTTCACTGGCCCGAAACTATGGTAACATATGACAGCACAGATAAGGTTTTATTCTCCGCTGACGCATTCGGCACTTTCGGAGCATTAAACGGAAATATCTTTGCCGATGAAGTGAATTTTGAAAGAGACTGGTTAGACGAAGCTCGCAGATATTACAC
>JAHHUB010000010.1 GCA_020024175.1 Oscillospiraceae bacterium
ATTGATTCTTTCGTTAAATCTTTCAACTGCCAAATTAATTTCAGATTCAGTAGGATGATTTTTCATGATTTCCCAACGATATTCATTAGCCTGATTAAATGCTCTCTTGCGGGAACTTTCCTTAATTTGCTCAGACAAAGAACCGTTACATATATATGTTCCTATAACGGTATTGTTGTCTTTTACCATATTCACGCCTCTTTCCAAAGAATTATGGGCATGAGCAGAATCTGCATAATATCCCAATGTACAGAACACACCTACAACTTTATCCTTTATTTCAGGCATAAATTCACGCATTTCTTCGTTGGGATTACCAGCATCTACCCAATATCCGAGAAGAATTATATCTCCGTCCAAAACAGGGACACCATCTTTTAAATTGTGTATTGTTTTTTCTTCTGCACAAATACCGTTAAAAATACCTTCTGCAACTTTCTGTGTGCGTCCTGATAAACTGGAATAAATAACCTGTACTTTCATATAAACTCTCCTTTTTTTTGTTTTTGTTTTATCATAACATATAATTTTTAAAAATGAAACCGCAGAATTGTTAAAATTCTGCGGTTTTCCCCTAACCCACCCCTGTGTTAAAAGTCGATACATGGTAATAATAATAAAAATTAAAAATTCTGGTGTACCATTGATGGGCTTAATAATAAAGTGGGATTCGAACCCTGCCTGCCCAAGACATACCATATAAAAAATTTTTTGCATCCGCCCTTTTAAAACAGTGCCAAAAAAATTATTTTTCTAAAAGTTCGGTTGTCCAGTTAAGTTCCTGGATTTTTATTTCTAATTTTCTGAGTTCAGATGCCATATTATCTAAGTTTTTCTGCAATTCTTTTACAGAAACTGTGCTGACGATTTTTATTTCTGTACCTCTGGTACGGCTTCCTGTTCTGCTGGCTTCATCAAGAAAATTTCTGAAAATTGAAAGTTCATTTTTCATATACTCTCTTTCAGCTAAAAGCTCAGTGATAGTTCTGCCTTCCCATATTACGGAGGCATTTGTTAAATTTATAAGTATGGTATATTTTTTCAGTTCATTTATGGTACTTTTTGTTTCTTTCATAAGTTCTATAGGATCTTCAGCAGGATTTTCATCCAAAGCAACAAGAGCGTTGTTTTCCAGTCTGTTTCTCAAATCATTTAATTTATTTTGCAAATTTCCTTTTATAAGGAGCGCTTCTGCCAATTTCATTTTCATTCCTCCTGTTTTTTTGTTCATTATATCAAATCGCATATAAATAGTCAATATATATAAAATTAATCTGTTTTAATATATATTTATAACTTTGATGAAATATTCAAAGTTTGGTGTCAAAAGTTTAAATTACAGCATAGAAGTGTAATATAAAGAAATATATACCATAACAAATGTCAGAATAATTCCTCATTTAATCATAATTTTTATTCTGCTGTTTAATTTCTTATTTTGTATACTATTATGTAATTGCAGGATTTTTCATATTTTGCCGCATGAATTTGACTGATTTTGTTCATTATTATTATAAACTTTTTAAATTTTTTAAATATACTAAAAAAGTGTAATATATATGCGGCAATTATTGACATAATTCGTAAGCCGTGATAGAATATCTATGGATTTGTAAAATCAGATTCACTTGTATGAGGTAATTTAAATTTGTACTCATACAGTATACTATATACTATTTA
Source organism: Oscillospiraceae bacterium (assembly GCA_020024175.1). Taxonomy (GTDB): domain Bacteria; phylum Bacillota; class Clostridia; order Oscillospirales; family Ruminococcaceae; genus JAHHUA01. Next base: position 1,681 of record JAHHUB010000010.1, read on the forward strand.
TATAAAAAGCGGCTCATTACCGCTGGAAAGAGGTATAAATGCTCAGTTTAAAAAATGTATGCTGGTCTGCTCCTGATGGCAAAAAGGTGCTGAATAATATAAGCCTTGATGTAGATGAAGGCAAACTGGTAGCTATCACAGGCCCAAACGGAGGAGGAAAAACATCTCTTGCCCGTGTTATAGCAGGTATTGAACCTGTTCAATCAGGAAAAATTTTATTAAATGGTGAAGATGTAACAAATTTGGACATCACCGAAAGAGCCAGAAAAGGTATAAGCTTTGCTTTTCAGCAGCCTGTAAGATTTAAAGGCATAACTGTAAGAAAACTTTTGGAAATTGCCTCAGGTCAAAGTATGGGAAATGATCAGCTTTGTCAAATTCTCGGCAGTGTGGGGCTTTGTGCCAAGGATTATTTAAATCGTGAAATTGATTCAACTTTGTCAGGTGGTGAAATAAAGAGAATTGAAATAGCCACTATTTTTGCCCGCCATACTTGCCTGTCCATTTTTGATGAACCGGAAGCTGGAATTGATCTTTGGAGTTTTAAAAATCTCATTCAGGTTTTTAATGATATGCATAAAAATCTAAAAGGCACATTGATTATAATTTCCCACCAGGAACGCATTTTGCGTATTGCAGATGAAATAATCATGGTTTCGGAAGGTCAGGTTCAAAAACGCGGTTCAAGTGAAGAAATGATGCAGCATATCCTTAAAAATCAAGCTGCTGTTTCCGCTTGCTACAAACAGGAGGAAAATTTAAATGGCTAATGTATTTAATAATATAACAAAAGGACTTTTGGAAGCAATAACAGATTTTTCAGATGTGTTTAAAGGTGCTTACAGTATAAGGGAAAACGGTTCCTGTGCAAGTATGCAGTCCACCAAAAATATTATAATCACTCCAAAAAAAGACAAACCGGGAATTGATATAAATGTACTTCCTGGTACTAAAAATGAAACTGTTTCCATTCCTGCCTGTGTAACTCACAGCAATGTTGATGATTTGGTTTACAATGATTTTTTTATTGGAGATAACTGTGATATAGTTATTGCAGCAGGCTGTGGTGTTCACACAGACGGCGAAGAATCTTCTAGCCACAACGGTATTCACAGATTTTTCATCGGCAAAAACTCCCGTGTAAGATATGAAGAAAAACATATTGGTACAGGCAGCGGCACAGGTTCCCGCACCATTGACCCGGTAACTGAAATCCATTTGGAAGAAAATGCACTTTTGGAAATGAACACATCACAAATCAGCGGTGTTACTAAATCTGTAAGAAAAACCACCGCCACAGCGGCAGCAGGTGCAAAACTTATAATCAAGGAAAGAATACTCACTGATGGCGAACAAATTGCAGACACTTTCTTTGAAGTTGAACTAAATGGTGAAGGTTCAGGTGCTGATATTATCTCCCACTCTGTAGCAAAAGACAATTCCCGTCAAAACTATGTTTCCACAATTATCGGAAATGCTCCCTGCTCAGGCCACTCCGAATGTGATGCCATTATTGCTGACAATGCCATTGTTGATGCCAGTCCCAGACTTCTTGCAAGAAATAATGATGCAGCACTTATCCATGAAGCTGCCATTGGAAAAATTGCAGGTGAACAAATTCTCAAGCTCCGCACATTGGGACTTACCGAAGCTGAAGCTGAGGCTAAAATTATTGAAGGATTTTTGGCGTAATATATTCTTAAAAAACACTCTCCCCTATGAATATAAAAATTCATAGGGGATATTTTTGTATAAAAAAGTCCTGCCTTTTTGGGCAGGACTTTTTCAGATATAATATTACTTTCTTGAAATTGCTTTCTTTGCTTTTTCTACAATGTTTGCAGCAGTGAGTTTGTATTCTTCCATAAGGAAGTTTTCGGAACCAACTTGTCCAAATTCATCTTCCACACCTACAAATTCCATAGGTACAGGACAGTTTCTTACCACAAATTCAGAAACAGCAGAAGAAAGCCCGCCTATTACATTGTGGTTTTCACAGGTTACAATGCAGCCTGTTTCCTTAGCAGCAGCCAAAACAGCTTCTGTATCCAAAGGCTTAATGGTAAACATATCCAAAACTCTTGCATTTATACCTTCTTTTTTGAGTTCTTCGGCAGCTTTGACAGCCTGTTCTACCATAATACCTGCAGCAATAATTGTAACATCATTACCATCGCAAATTTTATATGCTTTGCCTATTTCAAATTCAGTACCTTCTTCGTAAACGGAAACAGTCTTCTTTCTCTTCATTCTGATATAATCAACACCATAATGATTAACAATTTGAGGGAGAATTGATTTTAACTGTACAGGGTCACTGGGTTCTACTATTCTTGCTGTAGGAACTGCTCTCATAAGTGCCAAATCTTCAAAAGGCATATGTGTTCCGCCGTTAAATGCTGCTGTTACACCCGGGTCAGAACCTATAAGTTTAAGATTTGCCTTTGCATAAGCTCCTGAGAGGAAAATCTGGTCAAAGCAGCGTCTTGTTGCAAATGTGCCAAAAGAATGAGCAAAAGGAATTTTACCTGTTGCTGACATACCACAGGCAACACCTATCATATTAGCTTCTGCAATACCCACATTAAAACTGCGTTCAGGATATTCTTTAGCAAAAGGTGCCATTCCACAGGCAGATCTAAGGTCTGCGTCCAAATAAACTATGTCTTTATTTTCTTTGGCAAGGTCAATGAGAGTTGCACAAAACACCTTTCTCATTTCTGTATCACTTGTCATTTGATTAATAGGTTTTACTGCCATTATTCTGCCATCTCCTTTGCAAGTTGTTCTTCAAGTGCTGTCAAGGCTTCCTTGAGCTGTTCTTCATTGATTGTAATATGGTGGCAATTTGCTGTATCTTCTGCAAAACTGCAGCCCTTAGCCTTAACAGTATCCAAAACAATACAGCTTGGCTTATCTTTAACTTTTTTAGCTTCTTCTATTGCATTCCAAACAGCTTCAACATCATGTCCATTCACTGTTACACTGTGCCAGCCGAATGCTTCAAATCTCTCGGAGATATTGGAATAGTCATTAATTTCTTCCAATGTGCCGTCCAGTTGTCTTTTATTCCAGTCAACAAAAGCAATAAGGTGATCAAGTTTTTGTTGAGCTGCATATCCTGCTGCTTCCCAAACCTGACCTTCCTGAATTTCACCGTCGCCCATAATAAGATATGTATAATTATCTCTTCCATCCAATTTGTTGCCTGCGGCAATACCTACTGCCAAAGATGAACCCTGACCCAAAGAACCTGTTGTCATATCAATACCTGTGGTAAGATTTCTGTCGCAGTGGCTGGGAAGATGTGTGTGCGGCTTATTGATTGTAAGCAATTCTTCCTTTGGAAAATAACCTTTCATAGCCAGTGTGGAGTAAATAATTGGGCCTGCATGACCTTTAGAGCATACCAGATAATCTCTGTCTGCCCATTTTGGATTTTTAGGGTCTATTTTCATCATGCCGCCATACAAAACTGCTATTGTATCAGCTATTGAGAAAGCTCCTCCCACATGACCAAATCCCAAATGTCCTAAAGCTTTTATTGTTTCAATGCGGATATTTGTTGCAAAAACTTTAAGTTCTTTTTTTTGCTGTTTATCCATTAACCAGCACCTCCGTTTTTTAATTATCACTGATTTTCTATATATTTTGCAGCGATTTTATACACCTCTATTCTACCACATAAAATTACTTTTGAGTAGCCTTTTTTACAAAATTATGTTTTTTTATACATTTTGTCCATAATAAATAAATTATATAATAAATTTTATTTATAAAAATCTTTATTAAATTTCATAAAACCACTGTTTTTTTTAAAATAATATGTTATAATGTATAGGATAGTTTAGGTCATTATTCAACTTATAACAACATTTTATAGCAAAATTCTGCATAAAAACCACAGGGGGAATTAATTTTGAAAACTAACAAACTACTTGCAATTTTTATGGTACTGGCAATAATGCTGCCTTCCATGATAAACTTTATGGCATATGCTGATGAACCTGCAGACGATATAAAACCCAATGAAGTACCTGCAAATCTTTCAGAAGAATATGTTTTGCCTATTAAGGTAGGGTATTATAATGGATTTAACTTTAATCCCAACTTTGATCCCGATAATATAATTGATGAAAACAACTATGAAACAATTATAGATAAAGTAAACACACCTGATGATTTTCTGTATGATACACTGTTCGGTAAAAAGGATTCAGTATCAACTTATCTTCGTGATAAATTATCAAAGAAAATTGCTCCTTACACAATTATCTCTCCTAACCCCACAGGTACAAAAAAATTGCAAAGCTCATATTTGCATTATCCTGAATTAGAAGCATTTGATTTTACTCCTGATGACCACAAAGCTATTATAAATGACCTTTTTGAACGAGGAATTATAAATGGTAATGATACTGTAGATCCACAGACTTTTAAACCTATACTTGCAATTAATGATCAGGGTAAAGTAATCCGTAAACTTACAATCTTATATATCCTGCCCAGTGATATACCTGTTGATAACATCGATGCTCACCCGGAAGATGGTTACATCGCTGTTAAAGAAAATATATTTACCAAGGAAAACGGAAGCACCAACCCTACCGCATATGTAGATATTGCACAGGATTATCATAAATTAATGAACTATTATCCCCATGGTGATTACATAGATGTAAACGGAACAAGATATGAGTCCAATGAAGTAATCAATATGAAAGTCGGAGACAAATTTGATTTAGAAGCATTTTTTTATGCATCAAAAGCCAATGACACTGACTTTGACACAAAAGATTTTAAATTAAAATGGAACTCCTCCAATGATGAAATTATAAAAATAAACTATGGTCCTTATGTTGATAAGGATATGAATGAACATGGCGGATATTCAAAAAACAATAATAAAGTTACCATTGAAGCTCTGCCTGGAGGCGGACAAAATTCAACAGTTTATATTAATGTAACTGAATTATATTCAGACCCACTCAATGACAGCATAACTTTGGAAATTCATGTGGAATATCCAAAAGAAGGAGATCTTTCAACTCTTATTACAGGTGTACCATCCGAAATGTTTGAAGAGGAAGTATATAACCGTTTGGAAATACATCTGCCCAATGAACTTAAAACTCCTGATATTTTAGGTTTTGAATGTATTCCTGATGGACTGATAAGTTTTAGTTTCACTGAAAAATACGACATACTTACCGCATCTAAACTCCCTGACGGTAAAGAACAAACTGCTTATATCAGGTTTTGGAGAAAAGACCGTCCCAATGATGAAATGCGATATAAAATATTAGTTAAACCTAAAGATCCTCCAAAGCCGCCGGAACCACCTAAGCCGCCGGAACCACCAAAACCACCTACAACACCCCAAAGCATTGAGGATACACTGTATGGCGATGGCCCGATTATTATCAAACTATATACAACAATCGATATTGAAAATGTTTTTGTTGTAAGACCGGACACAGCAAAAGACAAGCGACTGCGTTACTATGTTCATGATACTGACATTGTCCAGTTTAACCAGCAAAAAATGCAGCTTAGAGGTATGCAGCTTGGTAAAACAAAACTTACAATTAAAGCTGCCAATGGTATAACACTTACCAAAATCATTTATGTTACAAAAGACGGAGAACCTCCTACAGGTGAAGATGAGGTAACAGGTGTATCATTTGACCGAGAAACCTATAATATCAGAGTAGATGATGTTATAAGATTAAAGCCATCAATTACACCTTTTACAGCTGCAAATACGGAATGTACCTGGGAAACCAGCAATGAAGAAATAGCAGAAGTTGATGAATACGGCAATGTAAAAGGAAAATCCAAAGGTACGGCTGCAATAACAGTTACCACTGAGGACAACGGATATAAGGCAGTTGCCAGAGTTACAGTAAGGCCTTATTATTCTGATGAAGAAGCTGATGAGGATCCTTATCACTTCAAAAATGACCCTCAATATGACCCCAGAGCCTTTGAAAAGGAATTGGATGTGGAAAAAATAAAACGAATTATTGACCAGTCTGATACTCGTGATATAACTATTAAATTAGGCTCCGAATTTATTCTTCCAGCTGAACTCATTGAATATATAAGGGACAGTGAAAGAAATGTAACTTTTGAGCATACTAATTACAAATGGATATTAAACTTCCGAGATATTCCTGAAGGTGATATTCACAAGGATATGAACCTCCATGTAACCAATCGTTCCCCATATAAAAAGGAAATTACAGCTTTATTGACAGAGAACTCAAATCCACAGTTTATTGACTTTGCTCATGACGGTGAAATGCCGGTTAAGATGACATTTATGTATCGTTCAAATCGTTCTGCGGATAAAAAAGGTTTTTATTTCTACAATTATAACTCAGGTTTTGACACCTTGGAATTAGTTGATGAAAAGCTGAGAACTGATTTCAGCCGTTATGTTTCAATTCCGTTGAAACGCTGCTCATCCAGTGTGCTGACATCTTCTCCACAAAGCAGTAATAATTACACCAGATACAATCCTCTTACAGGAAAATAATACAAAAATAAAACCACCTGTTAAACAGGTGGTTTTATTTTATCTAAATTTTTTAATTAAGCTAATGTACCCATAGGATCCCATGGTTCAAGTACAATTTTATCTTCATTTAAAATATCCAGTTGTTCTTTAGAAAGATACTTTTTATTTACACAAGCCTGATATACATATTTATCAAACCAGTCATCACTCATGATATAGTAGCCCTTATTGCCATTTTCATCGCCCCAACTGTTTTCAATCTTCCATTTATCAGGGGTTTTGCCATCTATAAGGTTTACACCTGTGATAACCATTGCATGGTTCATACTGCTTTGTGCATAGTCAAGCATATCGCCTTTATTCATATTCATTGCAATGCCGAAAGGAGTTTCATAATCATACAATTCTGTTGCCCAAATTCCTTCTTTACCACTGCCGAATTTGCCTACATCACTGCCAAACCAAACTACTTGATTATTTTTAAGCTGTTCAACTACAACTTTCTTAAATTCGCTGATTTCAAGGTTCAAATAGCAAATTGGGTTGCCTTCTGCCACATTGCCCAAGTGGTCAACAGTATATGCTTTATTAAAAGGTTTTGTAGCTGTAGGAGCATTAATTATGCTTACATATTCATCAAGATTTACATCAATGTATTTTTTGTAGAAGGTTTCCGGAGTTAAATCTTTTTCTACATGGTAAACATTATCTTTATCCACATATTCAAAGTCAAAGGATTTAGGAGGATTTCCAAGACATACAGAGAGAATATTATAAATTTCACCCAGCATTTCATCCTTACGTGCTTCAACATCATTGATATTTTTTCCGTCAGCTATCATTTTTCTCAATTCTGCGGCATATTCACGAAGTTTTGTATTCAAAATTCTGTTCATACTGCCTGTATGATTACTTTGATAGGTTTCAGGCATTGCTTCCTTTGGTACCAACCAGTATTTTTTGACAAGAGCTACAAACATATCCCATTGTCCACCATCACTGACAGGAGAAGCCAACATCCAGTTTACCAATCTATCATTAACAGGTCTGTCAGCTGTTTCAATTATAGTTTCCAAGAAGTAGTTTGCCTTTTCCAGCTTATCAAAGAATGAAATATGGTTTTGAGAAATTTCTATATTTTCTACATTTGTTTTCTTTCCGATTTCCTCTCTCAATGTATTAAGAGCAGCAAAAAGCCAGCAGCGTCCACTGGATTTTTGATTACAAACTTTCATAGTAGGAATTTCGATGGAGAATTTATGATTCATTTTTGCAGCACTTATTGTATCATAGCAAACATCTTCTATGCTTGTTTTAGAAAGCGCTTTAGTAGCTATTTTAGACATTTTATTGTTTTCATAGCTGTTTCTGTAATTGTTTAAGCTTTCCATGCTAATTTTGTTGAATTGTTTCATTTTTCATCTCTCCTTTATCAATTAAACCTTTTGTTTCGCTTTAATATTAGCACAATACTTTAACTTTTGCAATATTATAATTAAAGCAAATTACAACTTTGTCATTTACAACAGTTTTTAATAAACAAAACCCACAAAATCACTAAAATTTGATTTTGTGGGTTTGTATATTACTTTTTGTTCATCAAAATGTCAATTACATTCATATCAACAGCAGCCATACCTACTTTTGACAAAACTCCGATATTGTTGATAGAATCTTCAACAGTTGCACTAACAATGCCGTCTGTTTTTTCTGCAATGGTTCCTGCCAAAGCAAGTCTTGCAGCTATTACAGCCTCGCCTGCACAGGTAGCAAGTTTAAGAGCACAGCCATCTTTTGCACCATCACACATCATACCTGCAATGCTGGCATAAATATTCTTCATAGCACCATGGATTTGTTCATCATTTCCTCCCAACATCCATGTAATTGTTGCAGCAGCAGATGCTCCAGCAAGGAATGCACCACATACAGGAGAAAGTCTTCCTACCATTACTTTTTGTCTTGCAGTAAGCATAATGCTGAGGAACATACCTCTGAGCATTTTTTCTTCATCATACTTCATAAACTGAGCTGTGGCAATAATAGGCAAAGTTGTTTGAAAACCTTGGTTTCCGCTTCCCAAAACTGTCATAGCCGGATAGGTTCCCCCACCCATTCTGCAGTCAGCAGCGGCAGCTACGGCACTTTTTACATAATTGGTCAAATCATTTGGAATAATACCCTTTTCCATCATTTCTCTAAGTCTTTTTCCTGTACAAAGACCATATTCATTTTTAAGACCTTCTTCAGATGCTGCAAGGTTCATATCCCTTGCTTCACGAAGGAATGTAATTTTATCAAATTCGATTGTTTCAGCCGTTTTTACAAGTTCAGAAACTGTGTATTCGGAAATATCAAAATCTTTTTCCTCTTTGTTTTCGGAAACTTCTTTGTCGAGAATTATTTTTCCGTTTTTAACAACTTTCACAAGATTATCATGTTTATCCATTGTCACTGTTTCGACAGTTTCTTTTGCGTTAGAAGCAATAACATTTATGTAAAAACGGGTGTCATGCATAGCTTCCATTTCTACGAAATTATTGTTCAAAAGTTCATATGCTTTCTCAACAAGTTTATCATTTACATTTGCAAAGATTTCCATTGTGTTGTTTTCTTTGGTAAGCAAATATCCCAAAGCGGCAGCTAAAGGTATTCCGGCTTCTCTTGTGTTTGGAATCTTTACACAAAAGGCATTTTTAAAAATATTTGAGCTTACTTTCAAAACCAGTTTTTCGGCGGGATTTTCCAAGTATCTGCAAGTATTTGATACTGCAAGACCAATGGCAACAGGTTCTGTACATCCCATGCTTGGTTTCATTTCCGACTTTACATAATCAATAAGTTTATCCGTATTCATACCTAAATCTCCTAACATAATTTATACTACACTTTTATTATATGCATATTTTCCATTAAGTCAATTAAAAGAGCAATAATTTTGTTATATTTTTATCATTTACTACATATTTATATAAAATATAACATTTTTTATATTAGTTTATATAATATATTACCTATTGGTTTATAGATTTTATCAATACATAACTTATTTAGTCGTATAAATCTATTCCATTTATATCCACTCTGGCATGAATAAGTGGATTTTCAGCAGGTTTTTCACTGCCTATTTCAATATTTTCAAGGAAAAGCTTTTCTGCATCAGCTATTGTTTCAGGCCTATTTGTAAGCATTTGGGCTATCACATCACCTTTTTTGACATAACTGCCTATTTTTTCTTTCAAAATAATACCTGCACCAAAGTCAATGCTGCTCTCTTTAGTTTCTCTTCCCGCTCCCAATATAACAGAGGATATACCACATTTTTCTGTGTTTATATTGCCAATATACCCTTCTCTGTCAGCTAAAACATTGTGATGAACTTTAGCCCCTGAAAATATGCTGTAATCTTCAAGACAATCAGGGTTACCACCCTGTGCTGTAATCATATCTTTAAACTTAGCCAGTGCTTTTCCTGATTTTAATGTGTCCTCAACCATTCTGATACAATCTTCCCTGCTGCCCTTTTGTGCAACTACCAACATATCGGCAGCCAATTTTTTGCAAAGCTCTGTAAGGTCGGATGGGCCTTTACATTTAAGGGTTTCTGCCGCTTCTATAACTTCTACGGCATTTCCGATAGCATTTCCCAAAGGTCTGTCCATATCGGTAATTAGAGCTACTGTCTTTCTGCCTGCACCTTCACCGATTTTAACCATGGTTTGAGCCAGTTTTACAGCCATTTCCCTGGTTTTCATAAAAGCTCCACTGCCTGTTTTTACATCTAAAACTATGGCATCTGAGCCAGCAGCCAGTTTCTTTGACATAATACTTGAAGCTATCAGAGGAATACTGTTTACTGTTGCAGTAACATCTCTCAAGGCATACATTTTTTTATCAGCAGGAGCAATATTTCCGGTTTGACCTATTACACAAATTCCTACTTTATTTACAATATCAAAAAATTCTTCCTTACTCATAGAAGTTCTGAAACCGGGTATGGACTCTAATTTATCCACTGTTCCGCCTGTGTGCCCCAATCCTCTGCCTGACATCTTAGCTACAGGTACACCACATGATGCAACTATTGGAGCTACTATCATTGTTGTTTTATCCCCTACACCTCCTGTGGAGTGTTTATCTGCTTTTATACCTTTTATAGCGGATAAATCCATCATATCACCGGAGTGTGCCATTTCCAAGGTAAGTGTAAGAGTTTCTCTTTCATTTAATCCGTTAAAATAAATTGCCATAAGCAAAGCTGCCATTTGATAATCAGGAATTTCCTCTGCCACATATCCTTTTATAATCCATTTAATTTCTTCGTCAGTGAGTTCGTAATTATCTCTTTTCTTTTCAATTAAATCATAAGCACGCATATATATCACTCTTTTCTTTATAATATAGAAATATGCCATATATTAAAATATGGCATATCTTTCATTACCTATAAAATCAGCGGACACCTTTTAAATAAGGCACACCGCTGGCTTTAGGTGCAGTGGAGCGTCCATCAAATATTACAAGCATTAAAATTGTTAAAACATATGGCAGCATTGCCAAAATCTGTGATGGTATAATCGAACCTTCTCCGCCAAGCATTACAACCAATGCCTGGGCAAATCCGAAAAGAAGACATGAAGCCACACAGCCATGAGGTGTCCATTTTCCGAATATTACAGCTGCCAGTGCAATAAATCCCTGACCGCTGACTACTGTGGGGGTAAAATTGGAAACAACGGACAAAGTAAGTGATGCTCCTCCAAATCCAGCCAAAATACCCGAAATAATAACTGAAATATATCTGACATAATAAACATTTACACCTAAAGTATCAGCTGCAGCAGGATGTTCACCAACTGCAATAAGTCGAAGTCCCCATTTGGTTTTATACATGATAAACCAAAGCAAAGCTGCGGCTATGATAGCCATAATAAATGTAAATTCTATTCCTCCTAAAACTTTAGGAAGTTTTTTGGGTACCGGAATTGTCATTGTAGCACCATTAAACAACATTCTTGACATAAATACAGCCAAACCACTGCCCATAAAATTAAGTGCAACTCCCGAAATAGTTTGATTAGCTCTGAAACTGATACAAGCTATGGCATGAATCAATGCCAAGGAGCCGCCTGCACATCCTGCTGCTAAAAATGCAATCCATGGGTTTTGTGAGTAATACCCCACTGCGGCACCTACAAAAGCACCAAATGCCATCATACCTTCAATACCAATGTTAATTACGCCTGAGCGTTCTGTTAAAACTCCGCCTATGCCTGCAAAAATGAGAGGTGCGGAATACATCAAAGTAATTACAATACCCAGTGATATAGTATTAAGCATCCTTCTCACTTCCTTTCTGTTTTTTAGCAAGAGTATCTGCTATCATAGGCAAAACTGATGACATTGCCACAAAGAATACAATTACACCTATTACTATATTTATAACTTCACTGGGGGCACCGACTTTTGACTGAATAGATGTAGCACCGAATTTAAGTGCTCCAAACAAAAGTCCGGATAAAATACAGCCCCAAGGTGAATTTCCTGCAATCAATGCCACGGAAATACCATCAAAACCAAAACCTTCATGAATGGAAAGAGTTGAAATTCTGTGGGGCATAACACCGGTAATTTGAAGTCCACCTGCCAGTCCTGCCAAAGCTCCTGCCACTGCCATGGAAATAATCATATTTTTCTTTACATTAATACCTGCAAATTGAGCTGCATGATTATTAAAACCAACTGCCCTGAGTTCATATCCCTTATTGGTTCTGTTAAGTAAAAACCAAATTACAGCAACTGCAACAATCGCAATAATAATACCATAATTAAGGTCTGTTCTTAAAATTACATCTCCCAAAACAGGGTGTTCTTTAAAGAAAGGTTTAGCCTCTTGAGAGTATTTCCAATTTCCCAGAAATACTGACCATGCAGTTTTTCTTATTTCGTAGGAAGATTCCGAATTGGGTTTTTTAAGAAACGGCAGAGTAATCATATAGTTATTTAAGTAAAGGGCAATCCAGTTGAGCATGATACTTGTAATAACTTCATGAATACCGAATTTAGCTTTGAGATAACCGCAAATGGAACCCCAAAGTCCTGCAAAAATCATAGCTGCCAAAATAACCACAATAAAGTGAAGAGGTGCAGGCATTGGCAGCAAATAACCTGCTAAAACAGCTCCTATGGAACCCATTATGAACTGACCCTCAACTCCAATGTTGAAAAGTCCTGTTTTAAAAGCAAATGCCACGCTTAAACCTGTCAAAATAAGAGGTGTGGCTTTGATGATAACCTGAATTATATATTTTGGTTTTGAGAAAACCCCACTGAACAAAGCCGCATAAGCACTGACAGGGTTATATCCCGCCACCCCTAATATCACAGCACCTACAAGAAAACCGAATAAAATTGATATAATTATTGCTGTCAGCGGTTTTCTAAGTATTTTTTGCAATTTTTCCATTATTTTTTACCGTCCTTTCCGCCGCCTGCCATTAAGAGACCGATTTTATTCTCATCGGCGTCTTTTGCATCCAATATATCAACTATTTGACCGTCATATATAACAGCGATTCTGTCAGATACATCCATTACTTCATCTAATTCCAAAGAAACAAGGAGAACTGCTTTTCCATTATCTCTTTGCTCAATAAGTGCGGAATGAACAAATTCAATAGCCCCTACATCAAGTCCTCTGGTGGGCTGTACAGCTATAAGCAAATCAGGATTATTGGTAACTTCTCTGGCAATAATAACTTTTTGTTGGTTTCCTCCTGAAAGTGAACGAGCCTTGATTTTTCCGCAACTTGATGGTCTTATATCAAATTTTTCAATAAGACCTGCGGCATAATCTTTTATATATTTGAGATTCAGCACACCGTTTTTAGAAAAATTCTCTTTTTTATAGCCATTAAGTACCATATTTTCTTCAACTGTAAAGTCAAGTACCAAACCATGCTTATGTCTATCCTCAGGGATTGTGCAGATTTTATTATTCAACGTGTCAAGGGGCGTTTTATTTTGAATTTCAATACCGTTCATGATTATTTTTCCGCTTTCGGTATGGGTCATATTGGTGATAGCTTCTACCAATTCTTTCTGACCGTTTCCGTCAATTCCCGCAATACCGAGAATTTCCCCTTTTTTTATGGAAAGGTTGAGTCCTTTTACAGCTTCTATTCCACGGCTGTCTTTTACCACCAAATTTTCTATTTTAAAGATTTCTTCCCCTACCTGAGCTTCCTTTTTGTGGCAATGCAAATCCACACTGCGTCCCACCATCATTGAGGCAAGTTCTGTTTCATCTACATCACTTACATTTACTGTATCAATGTAATTTCCTCGTCTTACTATTGTACAGGTATCAGAGGACTGTTTAATTTCACTGAGTTTGTGTGTAATAATAATAATTGTTTTGCCGGATTCCACTAATTTATGCATTATCTCAATAAGTTCGCTGATTTCCTGAGGTGTGAGAACTGCTGTAGGCTCATCTAAAATGAGTATATCAGCACCTCTGAAAAGTGCTTTTAAAATTTCTACTCTTTGCTGCATACCTACTGAAATATCTTCGATTTTTTCGTCCGGATTAATATAAAGCTTGTATTTATCGGAAAGTTCCTTTATCTTTTCACGAACTTTATTATAATCTATAATTCCTGCATAACCTGTAATTTCATTTCCCAAAATCATATTCTGAGCCACAGTAAATGGTTCCACCAACATAAAATGCTGATGTACCATTCCTATACCCTTACTTATTGCCATTCCGGGATTTTTCATATTAACTTTTTCCCCATTAATAAATATCTCTCCTTCATCTGCCTGATAAAGACCGTACAAAATATTCATCAATGTGGATTTTCCTGCGCCGTTTTCACCCAAAAGTGCGTGAATAGAACCTTTTTTTATATTTAAATCCACTTTGTTAAGTGCACAAAAATCTCCGAAATACTTTGATATACCTTTCATTTGAACAGCATAAACAGTATTGTCTTTCATCTTATCATCCCCTGCCGTTTGTTTTTATATATTTATTAATCATAGTATAACATAAATATGAAAATTTATCTATAATATTAATAAATCAGACATATTATTATAATTTTCTTTTTTTGCTTCATCGCTGTAAAAAGCTAATGCCATATTTTCATCGGCAAATATATCGGGGTAATGTTCTTTGAAAATTTTGATGTAATCCTCAATACTTCCCCCTGCTTTATAATTTTGTCCTGCAAAAGTAAAATCTTTGTCAATTTTATTAGGTGAAATTACCAGCATCACATTATTTTTAAAAGCACTAAGATGATTGCCGCCATATATCATGTCATTGGGATAAATTGCATTTTCAGCATGAACCATAAATACAAATTTATCTTTATCAAAGGTTTTCTCCACTGTTTGAGTAAAATCAAAAAGAGCTTCCTGACGTGTTCTTCCGTTCATATAGGCATAACTTGCCATTTCCAGTGAATAACCTTTTGGAAAGTTTACATTGTCAAAAATAATTTTGTCAACACCTAATGCGTAACATTCTTTTGCAATATCAATTACATACTCAGCAGAATAAGGACTGTATGGATTAAGCCATTGTTTTCCACCTTTTTGAGGGTCATCATCCACCCATGCAATTTCGCTGCCACTGTACATAATTTGACATTTTGTGTTATTGAAAGGTGCTTTAGGGTCTTTGAAAGTTGAAATCAATCCGTTTATCTTTATACCTTTTTCTTTGAATTTTGCCATAATTTCGGCTATTTTTTCACTGTCTTTAAAAACAGCCTTATTTTTTACAGCAATTTCGTTTTTAACAGGGAGATATATATTTCCCAAATCGTCTTTCATATATATGGTTATAGATTGTGCTTCCCCTACAGTTTTCTGTTTTTCATTAAAATAAGTAAAAGCTGTATCAAAATCTGTCAGATAATTTATTGGTATATATATGGATTTATCGAGAACTTTTTCTTTTTCTTCTAATGAACTTTCTTCGGAAGATGAGTAGTATGATTGCTCCAAGGTGTTGTCATTTGAAGTTTCACCAGACTCAGAGCTTTGATTTACAATATGGGAACTTTGATTTTCTTTTGATATATTTTTCTTAAAATCTTCCAGAAAATTCATCACCGGCTCATATGAGCTCCATCCTATAAACAAAAGGACTAAAACAGCGACAATTATCCCCGTTAATTTAAGCGGTGTCATACCTCTGCCTGAATCAAAATAACTGTTTTTACTGTAATGAATTATTTTTTTATTTTTCTTCATTGTGTAATTCCTCGCAAATGTTATGATGGAAGCTGATGTCCGATTAAACCATATATCGCCAAACTCAATATTCCCAAATACATCAATGTAATGGGTACACCTTTAAAAGCTTTGGGCACATTGGATATAGACAATCTTTCTCTGCCTGTTTTTATCATCAGTAAAGAGGCAGTAAAACCCAATCCGGAACCCAGTGCATAGGAAATACTGTCTAAAAAATCTCCGCCTCTCATAGAAACTATCAAAACTGTTCCATATGCACATCCCGAAAGGGCCGCTGTCAGCAGTTTATATTTTATTTTCTCATAAATCTGAGGTTTAAAATGTTTATACAAAAACATTATTAACAGGTATGAGATAATAACAGATGAAAGGTATACGATATTTATTGAATAAACTGGTGCCTTAATATCTTTTGTAATATATTTAACCAGTATATTAATTATTACAGCTGTAAGCTGTACCAATGTAGTTAAACTACCAAACTGAAATATTTGTTTTGTGTTTTTTAGTGTAAGTGTTGTGTTGTCAATGCCGATTGCTCTGGTGAAAATGATATTTTCAAAAGTTGCAGCTGACAGCATAATAATTACAAATTCAACTATAGCGTAAATCATTTGTCCTCCTATACGGCATTTTCGTTTTTATTTATTTTATTGTCAAGTTTAAAGAGTATGCGTTTAATTTCTCTGCCGAATGCTCTGCAGCCTGCTGCCAAAAATGCCAAAACTATAAATCCGCCAAAAGTCATTTTCAGTGCAGGAATTTTAAAAGTTATTGCCATTGGCATACCCATAAATGTACCGTTGGAAAAAATTTCTCTCACAGCACCTACAATAAAGGCTGCAAAAAAATATCCCAAACTGTTTATTATACCATCTGCCAAAGCAAACCCCGGTTTACCACTGTGCAGATGCTGATTTGCTTTTATCATTCCCGCAGAGGTTACGGTCATAAGCGGAAAATAAATTCCCAAAGATTCAAAAGCAGTAGAATCTATATTTTTTATAACAAAAGATGAAAGATATATAAAAACCATGGACAATGCAGAAACAAAGGCTATTCCCAAAGTTTTAGGAACTTTTTTCGGAATTATACTGGCTATAATCAAAATAGGTACAAGTGCAAAAACCATAGCCATAGAAATTACTATGGCATTTCTCACATTAATGGCTGCTGCCACAATTCCTGTTATACTAAGCCCATAGGTAAGCACTATATTTTTGGAAAATATACCGTCAAATACAGAGGTTTTTTTTATAAAATTTCTGACTCTATTTGTTTTCATTTGCGTTAAGCCTCAACTTTCTTTGAACTTTTTCACAAGCCATGTCCACAGTCCAAACAAATGAATTAGAGAACAAAATGGCAAATACTACACCATCTTCAAATTTTCCGAATCTTCTGAAAATCATAACTACAAGTCCTGTAA
The DNA here is from genome assembly GCA_020024175.1 of Oscillospiraceae bacterium. Classification (GTDB taxonomy): domain Bacteria; phylum Bacillota; class Clostridia; order Oscillospirales; family Ruminococcaceae; genus JAHHUA01. Next base: position 18,906 of record JAHHUB010000010.1, read on the forward strand.
ATGCACCATAAATTATTCTGGATAAATCCCTTTGAGGTGATGTTACAGGGTCATTAAGCAAAAATATAGCACCAAATAAAAGTGAACCGCT
>JAHHUB010000100.1 GCA_020024175.1 Oscillospiraceae bacterium
CCACTAAGCACAAGTGCATATTTTACTTTTTCACACAAGTCAGTGCAGAATTTCCTAAGATCAACAGGGGACATATCTTCTTCAAAAATACAAATTTTTTCTGTACCTTGTGTAATTTCTTTGATTTTATATCCCATAAGTTTAGATTTAAGTGCATTTTCAGAAAGTCTTAAACTATTTAAGTCATCTAAAATTTTATCAATGGCTTTTTCTGTGTCATAGGGTTTTGATGAAGTTTTTGCAGATAAGGACAGGATTATTCCGTTTTTGGTTTTATAATCATTTAACGCTCTTTTTCCTGCCAGCATAAACACTCTGGTACCACCTTTGTGGTTTTGACTGTTTACCAACTTTATAATGCCTACAGAGCCTGTGGAGGGCAGATGAGTGCCGCAACAGGCACAGGTATCGCAGTTTCCGGCACGAACAATTCTTATATCGCCTGTAATTTCTTTTTTGCTGCGGTATTCTATAGCTCCTATTTCATCATGGTTGTAAATCTCTGCAGTTATGGGCTGATTTTCATATATGGCTGCATTGGCTGCATTTTCGATGTCCTCCAAATTTTTTTCGGAGAGAACGCCGTTAAAATCTAAAGTTACAAAATCACTGCCAATATGAAATCCCACATTGTCAAAACCAAATTTTTTATTTATCAGCCCTGAAATAATATGCTCCCCTGTGTGCTGCTGCATCATATCCAAACGATGGTCAAAGTCTATTTTACCTTTTACCTTGCTTCCTGCTTCCATAGGTACTGCTACATAATGAATAATTTCATTATCTCTGTCTTTTACATCTGTAACAGCAATACCATTTATATTTCCCCGGTCGCAAGGTTGACCACCCCCTTCGGGATAAAATAGAGTTTGGTCTAAAACGAGTTCATAGAGATTACTATTTGTACTTTTTTCGCATTTTAGTACAGTGGCTTCAAAATCCACAGCAAAACTGTCAAGATAATATAGTTTCTTTGTCATTGGAATTTCTCCCTTAAATCAAATTAATTTATCAGTTTACAACCTGAACAAAACATTCACAGTATTCTCCTGTTTCCTCAGAGGTGGCATATATAAGTGCTTCTCCTTCTGCCAGAGCTGTTATGGTTCCATCTTCCGAAACACTGACAATATCCGGAGCATCGGATTCCCAAATAATCTTTTTATTAGAGGCATCAGGAGGATTAAATCTTACTTTAAGTTTTATGGAATCACCGTTTTTAATGGTTACTTCGCTTTTTGACAGTTTAAAACTCTCTAAAGGTATGTTATCTTCTTCGTTTTGATTGCTGTCGGAATTTTCTTCATTGTCCTGGCTGTTCTCATAATCGCCGCCTGAGCCATAGTCCCCGGAGGTATATGTTCCTTTTAAGTAAGAAGAAATTCCGTTTACAATAGCATCAGCAATTCTGTCCTGATAGGAATCTGTGATAAGTTTCTTATATTCGCTTTGGTTGGTTAAAAATCCTGTTTCCAACAGAGTTGCAGCAAATTGAGAATCTCTTGTTACATACATATAAGCAAATTTTCCACCACGGTTGTTATTTCCAAGTGCCTGACTTACATTGGCTGAAACATATGCTGCCAGATTTTTGGAGAATGGATTAAAGTAGTAAGCCTCCGTACCCGATACCGATGAATTTGATGGTGACGCATTGGCATGGATACTGATTAAAATATGAGGATTGTGCTGTCTTGCCATTTCCATACGACTTTTCAGTGAAAGTTCACCGGATGTAGTATAAATAAGTTTAACTTCAGCTCCTCTGGATGTTAGCTTGTCATATAACTTCTGAGAAATATTTCGTGCTATAACACTTTCTGGGTATGCAGGAAGGAATCCTGATGCTCCTTGGTCAATTCCACCATGTCCTGAGTCAATTACAATTCTTACACCTCTTAAAGAACCTCCACTGACACGAGGTGGATTATTGAATCTCAAAACAAGTTTACCATTTTTGTAATATGCAAAATATCCCAAAAAACTGCCTTGTTTTGCAAGATTTAAAGTCAGTGTCTGCCCTGAAACAGAAGCAGAGGAGAACAATGGATTAGTGCCTGTTTTAACTGAATCGGGAAGTTTTGTGGTAAAGTTAAATTTAACTGTAAAAGATGAACCTGTGTACTTTGCAGAGTATGATACTTGCTGACTTGTGTCAACGGTAACATATGTGTAATTCTTGTCGCTGGAAACTGAAATTGAGTTAATAACATTGTTTCTGGCAGCTTCCGCATCTGAAATTGCCTTTATATCCTCTTTATAAACTCTTACGTTTGATGCAAGCTTATAATAGGTATAAGTTTTAGGTTTGCCTTTTACAGTTGTGGTGTAATGCATTTCACCACCTACTACATAGTCCCTTGCACCTTTTGGAAGTGGGTAGTAGTTAGGGTCGGATGTGTCATTAATTACATTTGTAGGGAAAGTTTCTGCACTTTTTGCCACAACTTCAACAGGTTGTCCACTGGCAATATCAACAATTTTGTTTATAACAACACTGGCTCCTGTTTTTGTTTCTTTCATTCCTTCCCAGTTGCCGCTGAATACAATGTTTCCAAGATTTTGATCTGCCTTTTTAGCAGGAGGAACTTTAATAGTACCTGCAAAAAGCTTGTAGTCCGAGCCTTCAGGTTCATCTGTTTGGGAATTGGTGATATTAAGAGTTACTGTTTGTCCGGCTAAAGTTGCAGAGATTTGTGCATCGGCATAAGCTAAGGCTGTTACTGTAATTTCTGTGCTGCCATCTACAGAAAGATTTCCTGTAGGTGCAAAATCTTTGATAATAACAACTCTTCTGTAAATCTTGTAGTTGATTTCTCTGCCTTTGTGGACAATTTTAAACAGATTGTCTCCAGGTTTTAAATCAAATTTTACTGCAAAATATCCGTTTTGGTCTGTTTGAATTTTTTCTCCATTAATGGTAACTTCCGTATTTGGGTCGGACGCACCTTGGAAAGTAACTGATTTTTCAAAGGTTTCAAACTGCAGTTTTGAAGGGCTGGTAACTGCCAGTTCTTTTAAAATATGATTTGGATTAATATCATTGTTATAGTATCTGATAAGGTTTGAAGCGGATTTTTTCGGGTCCTCCACCATTCGGGAAAGACTGTTGAAAGCACTTCCCGAAAAATTGTTTATTTTCTCACAGGTCATAACCTGTTTGATAATTTGGTCATACTCGGTCCATCCGGGATTTTGAGTAGCCATTTTTGAAGATGAATGGAGAACATAGTATTTCATATTAGTATCTTTGACTTGTTCAGACCACCATTTTACTACATTTTCAAAGTTTAAATCCTTATCTGTAGTGGAGCCAAAGGCATCAACCATGAGAAAATGAGCATTGCTGTTTTTAATAAGATCCAAACTGTCGCAGTTTCCTGTATAATAAGTGCTGTAATTCCAGTTGGTTAATGAACCCTCCGAATCACTTTCGGTTTGGTTTTTCCATACAGGAGCTGTGAGCATTCCAATCTGTGTACCTGGTGAGTATCTCAAAATTGTTTCCGCACAAGTGTCAAAAAGCACTTTAGAAAGGCTGTACAGGTAATTTTCATAACCTATGCCGCCTCCATACTTTATATATTCATTGTAGTTTTCATCTTTGTCATCATTGGTGTAATTATCCAAAATAATGCCGTCAAAGTGATAGTTTTCACAAAACATTTTTAAGTTTTCCGTTACAAAATCAATGGTTTTTGAATTTATAATATCAGCAGATGCTATCTTATCGTCATCAGGTACTGCCTTTGCGTCATAGATAGCATAGACATAAAAATCTTTTTCCTTTGCTTTGGTAAGGGCATATTCTAAAGGATCAAAACTGTCCGGTTTGTTTTTGAATAAACTCTTTGAATAAACTGCTGTGTTGTTGGCTGTAGTATTAAAAATCAGAGAATTCATTCCAAATTCTTCAGCGTGTTTCAGTGCTTCATCTATGTTTTTTTGTATGGTTTCGGGACTTTCATCAGGGGTTTTCATATAATCTACCCCTGCTGTAATATATACAGCTTTCATGGTATTGGGGTAATTATAGGTAACATTTTCCGTATTAATTGGTGGTTCATTAAAATCAGTTGACTCAGACTGCTGAGAATCACTGTTTTCACTGTTAGTTTCAGAGTTTTGACTGTCTTGTGATGAATTTTCCTGTTCAGAGTTTTCCGAGCTGCTGTCAGATGAGTTATCTGAAGAATTGTCAGAGGAGCTGGTGTCCAAGGAATTTTCATCATCTAATTTAGATTCAGCGTCAATTATATGTTCTGAGTCTTCTTCTGGATTTGATGACGGTGCCGAGGTATTTTCATTTGAAGATATATTTTCCGGAGGAGTGGGCGGTCTTTTTTCAGCGTTCATAAAGAAAGCCGCTAAACCTATTCCAATGGAAATAAACAGCATTAATACTGCAAAAATAATTATGATTTTATTGTTGTTTGTCTTTTTTTTGCCTCTTATATAATTTGCCACTTTGTTTCTCCGTTCTTTAGGTACATTAATGTTGGATTATGGATTTAAGATTGTTTATTTCCTGAGTTACATGATTTTTTAAATTAGCTGACGGATTAAATAATGAATCATAACGATACAGGAAAAATCCCTTATAGTTTGAGCATTGTCTTGCACTCAAAACCATTTTTTTCATCATATTTCCACAATTTACCCATTCATTTATGCCTTTTTCACCTGCCCATTTATCTTCGGTGCCTATTTTGTAGGAGGCAATTCCCACATAAAGGTCTACACCGTCGGCACGAATCATATTGTTCCAGCGATCCATGGTTTCTTTGAAAGGGCATTGTTTATTGTCAAATCCATAGTAAAGCTGAGGACAGATGTAATCAACATATCCTGGAGTTGACAACCATTTCTCCACATCTATGTACTGGGAGTTATAATTAATATCCATATTACCTTGAGGACTTATCCCGAAGGTTACTTTTGGATTTATTGATTTAATAGTGCTGTATACTTTGCGAACTAAAATATTGACATTTTCCCGTCTGAAATCAGCCAAAGATAATTTTCCGCCTTTAGACTGATATTCATTGTATGATTTAGCATCAATACCGCTTTCAGTGGTAGGGTAGAAATAATCGTCAAAATGTATTCCATCAACTGCATATTTTCTGACTATTTCAGCTACTCCGTCCACTATAAGCTGACGGGCTTCTTCACTGCCGGGATTATAACAAATGCCACCGGAATATTTAAATACATTGTCGTTGTTTTTTCCTGCTATTTTGTACATGGGGTTATCTGCAGATATTTCAGCTTTTGTACCGGAATTTCTTATTCTGTAAGGGTTTATCCAAGCTTCTAACCGAAGTCCGTAGCTGTGAGCATAGTCAATCATAATCTGCAATGGGTCAAATCCGGCATCCACTCCCTCTGTGCCTGTTACAATATGGGACATGGGGAAAATATCAGAGTAATAGAGTGCATCTGAAAAAGGTCTCACTTGAACAATTATCGTATTAAGGCCCATATTAACTATATTGCTGAAAGCATATTTGATATTGGAGCGAAATTCTCCCTCTGATTTACCTTTTAAAATAGTGTTTAAATCCAGATATGAAATCCAAACTGCTTTTAATTCACCATTTGGAATAGTGGTATCGTAATCAGCGGAATCATAAGATGAATTTTGCTGAATTTCATTTGATGATGACTGGGATTTTTCAGGATTTTCAGTGGGTTTAACCATAGGTTCCTCCGATTGGTTTTCAATTTTTTCTGAAGAACTTTCTTTGTTTTGGGAGAAGGTTTCCTGAGAGGTTTTATCCGAGGAACTTGATTGGGATGTTTCTTCAGAGCTGTTTTTTGGGGGTTTCTGTGAAGAAGTTGTCTGTGTAGACGCTGTCGTTGAAGAAAGCTGCTGAGTTGAGCTTTCTGAGGGGGCTTTTGAAACTTCTTTAGAAACAGTGGAAGAAACTTCTTCGCTTTTTGAAGTTTGAGTTTCACTTTTTTGTGAAGAGCTGCTGACATCATCCAAAGTTTGATGAGAAACAGGGATATATTCCAAATCACAGGAATTTCTGTTAATGACAGGGGAGCTGAAATTAAAACAACCTGCGGTCATTTTGGATTTTTCCGAGCAAGCGGAAAGAGTCATTGTCAAAGCTAAAAAGCTGCTAATTATTTTAATCTTATTCATAGTTACCTCATTTTAAATATAATACATAATAATTTTACACCGATAAGCAAATTAGGTCAATAGAAATATTAAATTGTATAAAATAATTTACATTATTA
>JAHHUB010000101.1 GCA_020024175.1 Oscillospiraceae bacterium
GCCTTAATCTCATCATAATATATTCTTCCAAAGTTTCTGCTTCATCTTCATAAATAAGCAGTGATTTTACATCATTTCCCTTTAAGTATCGGTTTAGGTCTGATTCCATATAATATCTCTTGTTGCCTAGTTTTGAATGAGCTGATGGACCTATTCCCAAATAATCTTCCAAAGTCCAGTATTTTGTATTGTGTCGGCTTTCATATCCGCTATGGGCAAAATTTGATATTTCATATTGCTTATAACCATGGTCATTCATAAATTTGCAAATGTCAAGGTAAATTTCCCCCTGATTATCTTCAAATTCATCTGTATCCTCATACCTGCTGTAAAATTCCGTACCCTTTTCTATTTTAAGCATATAGGCGGAGATATGTTCGGGAGTTAAATTTATTATTTCCTCAGCAGATTTTTCCGCCTGCTCTAAAGTTTGACCGTATAACCCAAGCATTATATCCAGGGAAATATTTTTAAATCCTGCTTTTCTTGCATCTGAAAACGCCTGTTTGGCTGTTTTTTTGTCATGAAGTCTGCCAAGAATTTTAAGTTCTTCATCACTGCCAGACTGAAAACCCATAGAAAGCCTGTTAAATCCACCTTGTCTTAGTTTTAAAAGGCTCTCATAATCCACTGTAGAGGGGTTTGCCTCCAATGTAACTTCCCCGTCCGAAAAACAGAATTTATCTTTTATCAAATTTAAAAGGTAAATTAAATCTTCAGGGGACAAAACAGAAGGAGTGCCTCCTCCAAAATAAATGGTATCAGCTTTTAAATTTACTGAACAGGTTTTAATAAGTTCTGCTGTTTTTTTTACATAATCTTTTATGAGATTTTCAGTTTTCGGCAGTGAATAAAAGTTACAATAAGGGCATTTTCTCACGCAAAAAGGCACATGAATGTAAATTCCCCCTGCCATTATTTAAGCACTCCAAAATTCTTAATTGGCCATAATGTGAATCTGGCTTCTCCCACCAGTTTATCTTTGGAAATATAGGGCTGCTGCCAATTTCTCGCATCAAAAGAACCTGAACGATTATCTCCTAAAAAGAAATAACAGTCCTCAGGTATTTCAAAACTTTGGGGTTCCTGTGCCTGAGTATTTTTTACATAATATTCATTCAGCGGAGCATCATTTATAAATATTTGACCGGATTTAGTTATATCAACTCTTTCACCGGGAAGTCCAATACATCTTTTAAATAATATATTTCCCATTTCTTCTGATTTAAAAAGCACTATATCACCCCGTTTTACAGTTTTTTCGGGAGAGTACATTCTGGTAGCTACAATTATGCTGTGTGGTTCTACTGTGGGAATCATTGAACCTGTGGGTACCACTGTCAGAAATGCCACGCACTGCAAAAACAAATAAATTATAAGACATTGTATACCTATAGGGAAAATATATTCTTTTAAATAATATTTTATATCCTTTTTTTCCTTTTCTTTTTGGCTGACAGGTACAATTTCCTCAGAAACTGTTTCATTTGTGGTTCCTTCTGTTAATGTTGTATCGTTTTTTTCTTTTTTTATTTCTTCCTCATTCATAAAAACATCTCCCGAATTAGTTAAATTATGTATCTGCGTTCAATTATATGATAATACTATAACCGATATAAAAATAAAGGTAGTGAAAAATATGAACGCAAAAAATTCTTTTAAACATTATATTGCTTCTTTTAGTTTGGCTTTTTCAGCACTGACAATTTTTCTTTTTGTAATAACCACATCTAAATTCTATATAAAGCCCATCTTTCCGGAAACACAAAATGGTCCGGTGTATCTCCCCGACAAAAGCGATAACTTCAATCTGCTGCTGGCGGTTTCTGAGGATAAATCTTCCCAAGCTTTTAGTTTTTTTCTTGTTAATTTTAATATTACACAAGGGAACATACCTGTAGTATATCTTCCACTCAATTTATATTGTCCTGCTGAAAACAACACATTGGAAAAAGTTTATCAGCAAAAAGGATTTGACGGAGTCTGTGTATCTTTAGAAAATCTTGTGGGACAGCCTGTTTCAAAATACATCTGCCTGAATAAATCCTCGCTGGAATATATTACAGCACTGGGTGGAAATATCAAAGTTAATTTGCCTAAAAAAATAACTGTTTCCGATAATATTGTATTAAAACAAGGCAGTCAGTTTTTAAATGGTGGTCTTATTTATAAAATTTTTGAAAAGCTTTCCGCACAAAACGAAACAAATCTATCCTCTGAGATCACTGCCCAAGTAGTAAATCTGGTTTTTCCACTTTTAAACGGTGGAAATGGGGAAAGAATATTTAATTTTACTGTAAACAACTGTATAACAAATATATCTTACAAAGATTTTAAAAAGATACTTCGCCCCACGGATTTTTTATGCAAATTAAATTCCTCTCCTGCTTTTTCTCTTGTATTAACAGGGAAAAATGTGGACGGAACATTTTGCTATGATGATTTTTCATTAAAAAGTTTAAAGGAAATTATCAGTGGATTTTAAAAAGGTCGCTTTCATAACAAAGTCTGCATCTTGGCTCATAGGATTCTGTATCTCCGATAAGTACAAGTCCACCCTCGGTGCCTGTGTCAGGCTTGCCGTCTATAAGTCTTTGAGTATACATGGCAGGTCGCCCGCAACATTTGCAAAAGGCATTTTTTGTAATAATTTCATCTGAAAAAAGCAGCAAGTTTCCCATGCTTCCAAAAGGTCTGCCTAAATAATCCAAATTAAGTCCATCCACAATGACTTCTTTGCCCATACCTACTAAATTTCTTACAATTTCCACAATTTCTTCGGAGAAAAACTGAGCTTCATCAAAACCCACCATATCTGCATCTTTGCACAAATCATAAACTTTTCCTGCCAAATCTTCTTCGGAAAGATTTTGATTTAATCTATGGGCATTTATCCTCAGACCTATTCGGCTGACAACTTCATCTTCAGAATATCTGTTATCCAAAATCGGTTTATATACCACCACTTTTTTGTTTTGATATTTTTCCGCCTGTTTGCAGCGTTTTATAAGTTCACCGCTTTTTTCAGAAAACATAGGCCCGATGATTGTTGTCAAAAACCCAGACTTACCGTCATTATATATCATTTTCTGTACCTCTTATTCTATTTTAACTCCACTACGGTTACTCCGCTTTCACCTTCGCCATAAACTCCCAATCTAAAGGACTTAACGCATTTGTGTTTTCTTAAATGGTTCTGCACCGCATTTCTCAAAACTCCTGTACCTTTGCCATGAATAACATAAATAACACTTTGGTGATTTAGTATTGCATTGTCAATAAATCTGTCCACTTCCATAATAGCTTCCACTGAATCCATTCCACGGAGATCCACTTCCATTTTAACTTCACGGTGAGCTGCTCCTGTTCCTTTAAAGGATACAGAAGATTGTTTTTTCTGCTTTTTCTTTTCACAAAGACGCAAATCTTTTACATTTACTTTAGTTCGTATTGTTCCGGCCTGAACCATAACCATACCGCTCTTATCAGGTTCGGAAGTAATTGTGCCTTCCTTGCCCAAATCCACAATGATAACAGTATCGCCTTTTTGGAGAGGTCTTGGAGGAATGTAATTTACAGATTTTTTCTTTGTAACCGGGTCAGCCAGCTCTTCCAGTTTTTTCATATTGGCTCTGAATGTGCCTTTTCCACCGGCAACCATGGCTGAAAAATCATCTCTGTCCTTTTCTTTGATAATTTTATCCAGTTCCTCCATCATGTTATTGGATTTAGCTGTAACTTCCTGAATTATTTTTTGTGCTTCCTGTCTGGCTTTGTCAATTTCCCTTTCTTTTTCTTTTTCCAGCACTTCTCTGTGCTTTTCTATTTCATTTCTGATTTTTTCCGCTTCTGCTCTCTGTTTTTCCGCCTCATGTCTTGCTTCTTCCATTTGCTGACGGGATGTTTCCAGCTTGGAAACCACATCTTCAAATCTTGTGTTTTCGGTGGAAACCAATTCTTTGGCTCTGTCTATAATATCATCGGCAAGTCCCAGTTTTGAACTTATTGCAAAAGCATTTGATCTGCCCGGTACTCCGATTAAAAGTCTGTAAGTGGGTTTTAATGTTGCCACATCAAATTCACAGCAGCCGTTTTCCACCCCGTCTGTTTCCAAAGCATACATTTTAATTTCCGCATAGTGAGTGGTAGCTGCTACTTTTGCACCTTTTTCTCTCAATTTTTCTATTATGGAAACTGCCAGAGCTGCACCTTCTATAGGGTCTGTTCCTGCTCCTAATTCGTCCACCAAAACCAAAGATTTATCATCTGTTTTCTCTAAAATAGAAACTATATTTGTCATATGACCCGAAAAAGTGGATAAACTTTGTTCTATACTCTGTTCATCTCCAATATCAACCAATACATTTTTGAAAACAGAAACTTCACTGCCATCGGAAACAGGTATCATCATACCGCACATAATCATCAAAGTCATAAGTCCCAAAGTCTTAATGGAAACTGTCTTACCCCCTGTATTGGGACCTGTAATAACCAAAGTGTCAAAATCATATCCAAGTTCAATGTTGGTAGGTACAACTTTATCTTTATCTATAAGTGGATGTCTTGCTTTTACAAGTTTAATTTTGCCATCATTTCTGATAGTGGTTACTGCACAGTTCATTTCCCATGCAAGTCTTGCCTTAGATAAAATAACATCAATTTCCACAGCGGTTTCATAACTTGTTCTGATAAAATCCGCATTTTCTCCCACCTGTGCGGAAATTTCTGCCAAAATACGGTCTATTTCCTGTTTTTCTTTATTTTTAAGCACTCTGATTTCATTATTTGCTTCCACTATGGACATGGGCTCAATAAATATTGTTGCTCCGCTTGACGATGTGTCATGAACAAGTCCGGGGATCTCAGCTCTGTGTTCGCTTTTTACAGGAATAACAAATCTGCCGTCTCTTTGAGTGATAATATTATCCTGCAAATACTTTTGATAGGTTTGAGAGCGTATCATATTATCCAAAGTGTTTCTTGCTTTTTGTCCTGCTGATACAATTTTTCTTCTGATATTTAAAAGTTCACGGCTGGCATTGTCAGCAATTTCTTCTTCGCTTAAAATTGCAGTGGTGATAGTTTCCTCCAAATTTTTAAGAGGATATAGACTGTTAAACATCTCTGTCAATGCGTTTTCTTCGCCCTCAAAGTGGTTTGACCAAACTTTTAGATTTTTAACAGCTTTCAGCACCTGATTTACACGGAGCAATTCCACAGGTGTAAGCTGGGAACCTATTTCCGCTCTTTTTACAGCACCCATACAGTTTTTCATATCCAAAACCGTAGGAGTGCCGAATCTTCCTGTCAAAGAATGAGCCGCCAAAGTTTTCTCCATACTGCGGACAACTTCAGGATAATCTGTATCCGGACGCAGTTTTAAACATCTTTCACGGCTTTCTTCACAAGTGGCAAGGTTTGCAAGTCTTTCCAAAACCTTGTCAAGTTCCAATGAATGTATATGTCTTTCAGAAATACTCATTTATTCCTCCGTTATATCATAAACCCTTAGAAATGCTTAGTCATTACAACTCCATCTTCAATGGGTTTTTCGTAAAAATTCTTTCTTATTCCCACATAATCAAAGCCTAATTTTTTATACAGGCTGATGGCTTTTTCATTGCTGACTCTCACTTCCAAACTGAGAAAACTCAAATTCCTCTTATAAGCTTCCTCAATCATTTCAGAAAGAAGTTTACAGCCTATTCCTTTTTGTCTGTGTACTTCCGTAACAGCTATATTTGTGATATAGCCCTCATCTATAATGAAGTTTGCACCGATATACCCTATTACTTCGCCGTTAAATACTGCTGTTAAAAAAACTGCACTGTCATTTGTCAGTTCTTCACTCAGAGCTTTTTCAGACCAAGGCTGTGAAAAACATTCTTTTTCAATTTTTGCTATTTGTGCTATATGTTCTTTTGACATGGGCAAAATTTCAATCATACTGCTCACCTCACTATATTTACTTATTATACAATAAAAATTTTTATAAATCCAGTGAAATTTAGTGTTATTAAAAAAGAAAACATTCTTAAATTTTGTACTGTAACCATACAAAATTCAGGAATGTTTTTTACTGTAATTTAAGGGTATTTAATATTTCAGTGCAAGAATATTTTATTTTTTGATTTTGTCCATAATAAACTTTTCAAA
>JAHHUB010000102.1 GCA_020024175.1 Oscillospiraceae bacterium
TTTGTTTTTTAAGACAAAAAACCGTTTTTTTACCAATTATGGGTACTGCATTATAGATAATATCTACAAAGATTTTTTTAATATTTAATACTATTTACAAATTAATCCAGCTGATGGCAATGTTTTTACACGGTATTTTTCTGAATTATCAATCATATCTTCTGCAAATTTTTTCACAGATATTATTGTGGCATTTTTCTTGATACTCAAAACATTTACACCTATGGAATTTTTGGTGGATTTGGTTTCCATCAATGCAGTATTAAATATCATTGTTCTGCCTGTGTCAGTTTGAATTATAATTTCTTTGTCATCTTCCAGTTTAAACATTGCAATGAGAGGAGATTTATCGGAGTAGGCATTAAGCAGTTTTCTGCGTTTAGTTTTGGTTTCATAAGCGGCCAGATCTATTTTAGCGGCTTTGCCGTTTTCAAACATAAAGAACATAAATCCTTTGTAATCGGAAGTTACTGCCATATAAATGGGCATTTCTCCTTCTTCCATACCCAAAACTGCAGGGATATAATCTCCCAGCACACTGGCTTTGGTATCTTCAAATTCCGATGCAGCAGTTTTATAAACCTGACAGCGATTGGTAAAGAACAGGATTTCATCAGTATTTTGACCCTCAATATGTTCAATTACTTCATCACCTGATTTTAGCTTCTGTTCACTACTCATACGCAAAGACTGAGGTGTAATCTTTTTGAAATAACCTTCAGAAGTAAAAAACAAATTTACCGGATAATCAGACACCTCTTCCAAAACGGAATTTTCTTCTTCTGTATCCACATAAATAAGCATACTGCGACGAGGTTGAGAAAACTTCTTTATTACATTTTTAAGACCGTTTATGATTATAGTTTTAACCCTTTTTTCATTTTTCAGAATATCTTCCATATCTGCAATTTCTTCTTCCAGTTGTTTTATTTCAGATATTCTTTTAACGATGTATTCTTCATTTAAATTACGCAGTTTTATTTCAGCAACATATTCCGCCTGTGTTTCATCAATCATAAAACCAATCATAAGATTTGGAACAACTTCTTTTTCTTCTTTGGTTTCCCTTACGATTTTAATTGCTTTATCAATATCAAGGAGAATCTTCTCAAGACCTCTTAGCAGATGGAGTTTTTCTTTCTTTTTATTAAGTTCAAAATAAACTCCTCTTTTTACACAGTCTTTACGAAATGCTACCCATTCGCTGAGGATTTCTCTCACACCCATAACTTTTGGCATACCACCGATAAGTATATTAAAGTTACAGGCAAAGCTATCCTCCAGTGTGGTCATTTTAAAAAGTTTCTGCATAAGTTTTTCGGGGTCGGCACTTCTTTTTAAATCAATGGTAATTTTAAGACCTTTTAAATCAGTTTCATCTCTGACATCGCTGATTTCTTTGATTTTACCATTTTTTACATTTTCAATTATCTTGTCTATGATAACTTCCACCGTGGTTGTAGGAGGAATTTCCGTAATTTCAATACAATTATTTATTTTATCATAGTTATATCTGCTTCTTACTCTGATACTTCCCCTGCCTGTTTCACAGATTGACTTAAACTTTTCTTCATCATAGATGATATATCCCCCCTGAGGAAAATCCGGGGCTTTTAAAGTAGACATAATATCATGGTTGGGATTTTTGATAAGTTCAATGGTGGTTTCACAAACCTCCTGCAAATTAAACGGACAGATAGAACTTGCCATAGCTACTGCAATACCACTGGTAGATGTAATTAAAACTGAAGGATAAGTAACCGGCAGTAAAGTGGGTTCTTTCATGGTATTATCATAGTTATCAACAAAATCCACTGTGTCCTTGTCTATATCCTTAAAAACCTCACTGCATATATCAGCCAGTTTTACTTCTGTATATCTGGAGGCGGCACATTCCATATCCCGTGAATAGCTTTTGCCGAAATTTCCCTTAGAGTCAATATAAGGGTGAAGCAAAGCCTCATTTCCTCGGGAAAGTCTTACCAAAGTATCATAAATAGTCATATCACCATGAGGATTTAATTTCATGGTTTGTCCCACAACATTGGCGGATTTTGTTTTATTTCCTGTAAGAAGTCCCATTTTGTACATGGTGTAAAGCAGTTTTCTTTGAGAAGGCTTAAAACCGTCTATTTCAGGGATAGCTCTTGATATAATAACACTCATGGCATAGGGCATATAGTTTCTTTCCAAAGTGTCGGTAATTTCTTCATCAACCACAATTCCGGCATTTTCGATAAAGGCATTGGTATTTACATTTTTAGGAGCATCTTTTTCTTTTTTCTTAGCCATTATATCCCCTCCTTATGATATATCTGCATTGTCCAGATACATATATCCAAAATTTGCAATATGTTCTTTTCTGCCTGCCAGATTATCTCCCAAAAGAAGTTCAAACATTTCCTTTGTTTCCTGTGCATTGTTGGGTAAAACTTTTATAAGTCTGCGTGTATCAGGGTTCATTGTGGTCATCCACATCATTTCAGGTTCGTTTTCACCAAGACCCTTTGAACGCTGTATGGTAAACTTACTTTTACCGAGTTTTGTTAATATATCATGTTTTTCCTGCTCATTATAAGCAAAATAAGTTTTGTCGCCGCAGGTAATTTCAAAAAGAGGTGATTCCGCAATATATACATAACCTTTTTCAATAAGGGTAGGTGTTAAGCAGTACAGCATAGTTAAAATCAGTGTTCTTATCTGAAATCCGTCCACATCCGCATCGGTACAGATAATAATTTTATTCCAGCGGAGATTTTCCAAATCGAAATTGGAAAGTTCCTTGTTGGCTTTGGATTTTACTTCCACACCACAGCCTAAAACTTTGATTATATCAGTAATAATATCATTTTTAAAAATCTTTTCATAATCGGATTTCAGGCAGTTGAGGATTTTACCTCTGACGGGAATTATAGCCTGAAATTCCGAGTCTCTGCCTAGTTTGCAGGCACCCAGTGCCGAGTCGCCTTCCACAATGTAAATTTCCCGTTTGTCAGTATCTTTAGTGCGGCAGTCAACAAATTTCTGTACTCGGTTTGACATATCTATATTGCCTGCTAATTTCTTTTTGATATTTTGTCGGGTTTTTTCGGCACTTTCACGGCTTCTCTTGTTGACTAAAACCTGTTCACAGATTCTTTGGGCTTCATCTGGATTTTCAATAAAGTAAATTTCAAGATTATGCTTTAAAAATTCCGTCATAAATTCCTGTATAAATTTATTTCTGATAGCTTTTTTAGTCTGATTTTCATAGGATGTCTGAGTAGAAAAAGAAGATGAAACCAAAACAAGGCAATCCTCTACATCATTATAAGTAATTCGGCTTTCATTTTTCAGATATTTATTCTGCTGTTTTATATATGTGTCAATTTGATTTACAAAGGCATTTTTTACAGCTTTTTCAGGCGAACCGCCGTATTCCAAAAAACTGGAGTTGTGATAATACTGTATATCCTTAATCTTGTTTGAAAAAACAAATGCCACAGAAAGCTTAACCTTATAATCTGACATATCTTCTCTGTCACGGCCTCTGCCTTCTTCTTCAAAATACTGAATACTGCTGAGAGTATCTTCTCCCGCTATTTCTTTTACATAGTCCCTTATACCGTTTGCATAAGTATATTCCTCAGTCTGAAAGCCTTTTTCTGTTTCGTATTTAAAGATAAATTTAATACCCTCATTTACAACTGCCTGTCTTTTCATTGTATCGGCAAAAAATTCATTTGGTATATCGGTTTCTGTAAATACATCAAGGTCAGGACGCCATTTTATTCTGGTTCCTGTCTGTTTGCGGTTGGTATCTTCCACATGAAGTCCACCTACATTTTCACCTTTTTCAAAATTAAGGGTATATCTTTTGCCGTCACGATAAATTTCAACTTCCATATACTCAGCGGTGTACTGTGTTGCACAAAGACCCAATCCGTTAAGTCCCAGTGCAAATTCGTAGTTTTCGCCTTCGTTGTTTTTATATTTTCCACCTGCATAAAGTTCACAAAAAACAAGTTCCCAGTTGTAACATCCTTCTCTTGGATTAAAATCAACGGGTATACCCCTTCCCCTGTCCTCTATTTCCACGGAGCCGTCAGCAAAATTTGTAAGTATAATTTCTTTTCCGTACCCCTCTCTCGCTTCGTCGATTGCGTTGGAAAGTATTTCAAATACTGAATGTTCACAACCCTCAAGCCCATCGGAACCAAAAATAACGGCAGGGCGTTTTCTCACTCTGTCGGAACCTTTTAATAATGATATACTGTCATTTCCGTATTCCCGAGTTTTATTTTTTGGCATATTTTAAATCAATCCCTTCGTAACCTGTTAATAAATTCAATTATCGGAAAAGCGACAAGCTGTTTTGCTTGTCGCTGTTTTTACTTATTGTTTATCTCATAATGAGATGGCAGAGAACTTACAGAATTTCCGTATCTTCTCTGAGTTTGCTGAATTCCGTTTCTGGTAGTTTTTACATCATTTAAGGATTTTAAAAGAACTTCTTCGGTTTGTTTTAAAATCAAATCTGCATAATCGTTTGTGGCTCTTCTTATTTCCTTTGATTTAAGCTGAGCATTGCTGATTATTTCATTGGCTTTTGCCTGAGCCTGTTTTACCACTTCTTCATTTGTTATAAGCACTCTGGCTCTGTCCTCAGCTTTTTTAACAATGGCTTCTGCTTCTTTTTTGGCTCTGCTGATAATTTCTGATTCTTTTTCTGATATGGCCTGAGCTTCCTTAATCTGATGAGGCATATTTACTCTTATGTCATCCAGATACTCTCTGAGTTTATCTGTATCAATCAGCCCTTTTTTATTAAAAGGAATATTGACTGCACGGTCAATCATATCATCAATATTTTCCAATATTTCTTCTATATTTGTCAATTTATCCATATTAATTATTCTCTCCCTTTATCGGATTTCGGTATAAGCCTTGCAGCAATTTCATCATATAAAACCGTTGGTACAAAATCACTTATATCTCCGTTAAACTGTGCTACCTGTTTAACCAAACTTGAACTCAGATACATATTTTGAATACCTGTTGTCAAAAACACGGTTTCTGCACAGGGTAGAAACTTTTTATTGGTAAGGGCCATCTGAAATTCATACTCAAAGTCAGACATGGCACGAAGTCCCTTGACGATTGCTGCTGCTCCCACTTGTCTTACATAATCTATGAGCAAACCTTCATAACTGTCAACGGTTATATTTTCTATTCCCACGACTGCTTTTTTTATCATTTCCACTCTTTCTGCGGCGGTGAAAGCAGGGTGCTTATTAGGGTTTACCACCACCAAAACAATAACTTTGTCAAACAAAGTGGATGCTCTTTTTATTATATCCAAATGTCCCAAAGTAATAGGGTCAAAACTTCCGGGACAGACTGCTGTTTTCATTTACAATTCCTCCGGATTTCTGCGATAAACTGTAATTTTAGCTCTGCCATATTTATATATACGATGTATGGCAAATTCACCTACTGACTGAGGCAAATCCTCTCTTTTGTCGGTTTCACAGACAATAATACCATTTTGGCTCATCTGTTTTGTCAGCAAAGGCAATGCTTCCCCAGGCATATTCTGTCCATAGGGAGGATCAAGAAAGGCAATGTCAAAAACTTCTTTATTTACAGACAAAAATGCTTTATAATCCATGAATACAACTTTTGCTTTTGGCATAAGTTTTGTTATATTTAAATTTTCCGTGATAACTTTTTGCGACATTCTGGAGTTATCCACAAAAACCGCTTTTTTAGCTCCACGGCTCAAAGCTTCAATACCCATTTGTCCGGAACCTGAAAATAAGTCCAAAAACACCTTGTCCTCCAGTTCAAAATTGAGTATGCTGAAAACAGATTCCTTGGTGATTTCCGCTGTAGGTCTTACATCATACCCTTCAGGGGAAACAAGTTTTCTGCCTCTTGCTATTCCGGTAATTACTCTCATATTTAACTCCAATCCGTTTATAACTTTTCCTTTTAAAACTGCTTATACTTATTAAGTATCTGACATTTTGCCTAAAAAGTCAAGTATAAAG
>JAHHUB010000103.1 GCA_020024175.1 Oscillospiraceae bacterium
GTGCAGATGAAGAATGTGGCAGTTCTGACCTTGAATACTACTTCAAGAAAGAAAATCCACCTGCATATTGTTTATCCCCTGATGCTGATTTTCCTATCTACAACTGTGAAAAAGGCAGTTTTAATGCTCCTTTCAGAGCAAAATATGAAAATAAAGCTCTCCCTGCACTTATTTCCTTTGAAGGCGGCCACACAACCAATATAGTAGCTCAACACGCCGAAGCTGTTGTAGATGGCATTGACATGGATAAGGCACAGAACCTTGCAAAAGAATTTTCCGAAAAGACTAAAACTGACATCACAGTTATGGCAGAAGGAAGTTTTGTTAAATTTATTTGTGAAGGTACACCTTCTCATGCTTCCACTCCGGAAGGGGGAAACAATGCTATAACTGCACTTATAGCTTTGCTTAGTCATGCTCCTTTAGCTGACAATGAACTTAAAAACTACATTCACGGCTTATCCGTACTTTTCCCACATGGAGATTATTACGGAAAATCAATGGGTATTGCCAATGAAGATAAAATTTCCGGCAAACTCACCTGTTCACTGGATATTCTCACCATTAAAGACGGAGAATTAATGGGTAGATTTGACTCCAGATGTCCTCTTTGTTCCAATGAAGAAAACACCTCTTTGGTTATTGACAAAAAACTAAAGGAATACGGTATTGTTTTAGACAGCACAACAATGAATCCACCTCACTATGTAGATGAGAATTTACCGTTTATCAAAACTTTGAGCAAAGCCTATGAGGATTTCACAGGTATGGAAGGCAAATGCTGCTCCATGGGAGGAGGAACTTATGTTCACCACATAGAAAACGGTGTGGCTTTCGGTCCAACATTCCCAGGTAATATCACAAATATTCATGGAGCTGATGAGGTTGCCTGCATTGACCAACTTTTAAAATGCGGCATGATTTATGCAGCTGTTATCGCTGAAATGTGCAAATAAAATTATATCAATACCACATTCTGAGCAATGTGGTATTTTTATTTCTTGTAGTTATGAAAAACTGATTTATTTTCAAATTGAATTTTAAAAATCCAGCCTTTATAATTAAAGTATAGTATATATACTGATTAATTACAAAGGAGCTGACATTATGCACGATTTATTATATCTTTCGGAAATTACCGGATTTACTGACAGAACACTGAGAAATTATCTTTCAACAGGTTTATTAAAAGGCAGCAAACAAGAGGGAAAATGGATTTTTACAGATGAAGAAATAACTGATTTTATTACAAATCCCAATGTAAAACCCTCTCTTACTTCCAAAAGAAATGCTCTGATATACGATTTTATGTCAGAATCAAATGATGCAAATCGCACATTAATGGTTTTGCATATTAATGCTGATAAGGAAAAAGCAAAAATTATTTCAGACTTTTTCTGCGAACAAATGAATCATATTAAAAATGTTGATTTTTCTTTTTCTTATGAAAAAGGAAAAGTACAGGTAATTTTAAAAGGAGAAGAAAAATCGGTACATAAAATAATGGAAGAATATTATAATCTATAAATTTATAAAGCATTATACAGTAATTTTAATTTATCAAAATATACACTCCCAAACAAAATGATTTTTCATTTACAAATGGGAGTGTATTTTTATGAATATTTAAAAACTTAAACTTACAAGAAAAATATGGTATAAAACTTTTATTCATTGTGTTTATAAAATTTTTTACGATTTTATTGTGTTTGCATATTTTAAAGCTTGTTTAAATATATATGTGATAAGATTATATATTTAAATGAAAGACGGTGTTTTAAAATATGAAAACTGAAAGCATTTACAATGATATAGCCACCAGAACCGATGGTTGTATCTATGTGGGAGTAGTAGGGCCTGTTCGCACAGGAAAATCCACATTTATAAAAAAATTTATGGAAACTTCCGTAATTCCAAACATTGAAAATGATTATGTAAAAACCAGAGCTATAGATGAACTGCCCCAATCCGCAGGCGGAAACACCATTATGACCACAGAGCCAAAATTTATCCCGGAAGAGGCGGTAAAAATAACCATGGACAATACATCTATGAATGTCAGAATGATTGACTGTGTAGGTTATATTGTTCCAAGTTCCATAGGATATATAGAGGACAACAATCCCAGAATGGTAATGACACCATGGTTTCCCAACGAAATTCCATTTAACATGGCAGCAGAAATAGGAACTAAAAAAGTTATTACAGAACATTCCACCATAGGACTTGTAATTACCACTGATGGCAGTTTTACCGATATTGACCGTGAAGAATATGAAGAAGCGGAAGAAAGAGTTATAAGCGAACTAAAGGAAATCAACAAACCTTTTATTGTGGTGTTAAACACTTTAAGTCCAAATTCAGAAGAAACAAAAGTTTTACTTTCAAAAATGGAAAATAAATATTCCGTTCCCTGTATTTCAGTAAACTGTACAGAAATTTCTTCCGAAGATATTACTAAAATTATCTCAAAAGTTCTCTCACGTTTTCCCGTCAATGAAATTGACATAAAATGCCCTTCATGGGTGCTGGAATTGGAAGATGAACATTGGCTAAAAAAAGATATTCTTCATTGTATAACAAATTATGCTTCTAAAATAAAATATGCTGAAGACATAGATAAAAATGCACCACTTTTAGGTGAAAGCAAATTTATTGAAAATGCCTCTGTAAACGAAATTGAAATGGGAACAGGTACTGCTAAATCCTCAATTATAATAAATAATTCACTTTTTTATAAAATACTTGGGGAAAAAACCGGACTTTCCATAAAAAATGAAGGTGAACTTATGTCATATATTTCTGAAATGGCACAAGTAAAAAAACAGTATGATAAGATAAAAGACGCTATTGACGAAGTAAATGCCACAGGCTATGGAATTGTAATGCCTTCCATTGAAGAACTTAAACTGGAAAAGCCTAAAATCATCAGTCAGGGAGGAAAATTCGGTGTTCAGTTAAATGCCTCTGCACCCTCCATACATCTTTTAAAAGCCAATATCACCACACAGGTTTCCCCTATTGTGGGCAGTGAGCAGCAATCAGAAGACTTAGTAAATTACCTGCTTAAAGAGTTTGAAGAAAGTCCGGATAAAATTTGGGACAGCAATATTTTCGGAAAATCATTAAATGATCTTGTAAATGAAGGACTCCACAACAAACTCTATAAAATGCCGCAGGAAGCCAGACTTCGTATCAGTGAAACTATTGAACGCATTATAAATGAAGGTGCCAACGGTCTTATCTGCATTATACTATAAAATCAGGAGTGAAAATCCAAATTTTATGGATTTTCACTCTGTTTTTAATTTAAAATAACATTTACATCTATTATAAAAAATGTTATATTATATAAATATAATCTTAAATTTAAACAGTTGATATAATTAATTAATCACTTAATATCGGAGGATACATATGCAGTTACTAAAAGACAGAATTTTAAAAGATGGTGTGATAAAAGAAGGACATATTCTTAAAGTTGACAGTTTTTTAAACCATCAAATGGATATAAAACTTATAAATGAAATAGGAAAAGAATTTAAAAAAAGATTTTCTGATGCTAATATTACAAAAATTCTGACTATTGAAGCTTCAGGTATAGGTATTGCCTGCATTGCAGCTCAATACTTTGATGTTCCGGTGGTTTTTGCAAAAAAATCTCAAAGTATAAATTTAGACAGTGATATGTACACATCAAAAATCACATCTTATACACATCAACGCACTTATGATGTAATTTTAGCTAAAAAATTCCTTTCATCCGATGACCATGTACTTATTATAGATGATTTTCTCGCTAATGGCTGTGCATTAAAAGGCCTTATTGAAATTATCAAACAGGCAGGAGCTGCTTTAGAAGGTGCAGGAATTGTCATTGAAAAAGGCTTCCAACAAGGTGGCAACATCCTTAGAAAAGAAGGTGTACGGGTAGAATCATTGGCAATAATTGATTCTATTGATAATAATTCTATTATATTCAGATAGAATTTTACAAAATACTTTTAATTTATCTGTTGACTTTTAGTAAAAATACTTTTAAAATAAATCTAGTTAGTAAAAATTTAAAATAGGAGGTTTAACTATGTATAAAATATCAAATAAAGAAATTTTTGCCGCATCTGCTGCTTTTTTGGTGGTAAGCACTGTGGCTGTATCTGTAGTGTCAAAACTAAACAAGCTGAAAAAACAAGCTGAAAAAGAAAGTTTTGAAAGAGATTGTATGTATATGGCATACATGGATGATGAAGTTGGACGCAAAGAGTTTAACGGAAAGAAAATTAATGGAGATATTATAAAATTCCCGCCTAAAAAAGAATCACTTTATTACAGATACCAGCTTTTTAAAGAACTGTATGGAAAATACTCCCCAAAGGAAAGAGAAAAAGAACTGCGTAAACTGGAACAAAGATACTATAAATATAAAGTAACCAAAAAGTAAAAAATACCGCTGTAAGAAATTAAACTTACAGCGGTATTTTTTTATTTATATTTATTAGAATGAAACCTTCATAAAAACTGCAACCATACAAAGTATGAGAGTAATAGGCACATATATGTATCTTCCTACAGCATACCAGATTTCTCCGTGTTTTCTGTTTGCACCCTTGTTAATTTCATTTAAAATAATTTCTTTTTTCATTACCCAGAACCAAGAAATTGCACCTAATAAAGCTCCGATAGGTATAATGTAAATTGAAACAAAATCCATCCATGGACCCCAATTAAATATAGCTTCCATGTTTATTCCAAAACCTAAACAAATTATTCCTATAACAGTTAAAACAACTTTTCGGCTAAGTTTGGGGAATTTATGAATTATTGATTCCCCTACTACTTCAAACATATTTTGAAGAGAGCTTACTCCTGCAAAAATCATCGCTAAATATAAAATAACAGAGAAAAGCTGTCCCATAGGAATATCATTTAAAATATTAGGCAGTGTTACAAAGAGCTGACCCGGGCCTGCTGCCACATCTAAATTATATGAAAAACAAGCAGGTATTATTACCAAAGCCGCAATAAATGCTGCCAATGTGTCAAAAAATCCTGTATTGGATGCTGCATATACTACATCCTCTTTTTCACTTAAATATGCACCATAAACAAGCATACCACTTCCTGTGATTGATAATGAGAAAAATGCCTGACCCATAGCTGTTATCCATACCATTGGATCTTTTAAAAATTCCCATTTTGGTATCATCATGAATTTATAGCCTTCAAACACATCAGGTAAAAATGCAACCCTCACTGCCAATATCATAAAAATTATAAAAAATGCAGGCATCATAATTTTATTTGTTTTTTCAATACTTTTTGCCCCCATAAACAATGTGAACAATGTACCTGCCACTACAATAACATGATATGGTATTACTGAGTATGAACTTAAAGAAAAGCTATCAAACCATTGAGCTATATCCGTTGTCATCATGGTACCTGTAAGAGAATCAACAAGAGCTTTAAGCACATATGCCACAATTACCGAATATCCTACAGCTATACACATTGAACCTGCCAATGGTATCCATGATACTGCTGAACCTATTTTTTTCATTTTATCATTTCTTGTTCCCCAGGCTTTTTCATAGGAACCTAATGTACCTGTGGCAGAAAATCTACCCACTGCAAATTCCGCAGGCAATCCTACATAACTAAAAATAGCTACAAACATAAGATATATTAAAAGAAAAGCTCCGCCTCCGTTGCTTCCCATTTTGTTAGGAAATCCCCAAACATTTGCCATTCCTACAGCCGAACCCACTGATGCAAGTATAAAACCCCATCTGCTTCTAAATTTTTTTTCGTGGGTCTTTTTAGAATTATTCATTTTTCTTTCCTCCTGTTTTTATTTTAGCACATAAAAGCTTTTAACTGTTAAAGCTTTTAGTTGTTAAAGTGTTTATATTATTTCACATATTTGACCATTTGTCAAGCTTTTATTAAAATTAATTTATTTTTTTATTAAATACCTAATATTTTATCA
>JAHHUB010000104.1 GCA_020024175.1 Oscillospiraceae bacterium
TATATATACATATGTGCCAGTTTTATTTTGATAAAAGAATGGTTTGGTAAATAATCCAGTAAAGACTTGCAATATTTTTGGACTTACACTTGCTGTTCCTATATGTGGATGTTTTTTAAAGGCAAAGATCGGATTTGGCAGGTTTTTCAGCCTATCCAAAAAAACAGAGAGAAATGGGGAAGCACACAGAATGTGCTTCCCCATTTCTCAGTTTGCGGTACCCTATATAGTATTAAGTTGTCATGTGTAAGGTCACCCTTAAACAGGCAACTTTTTTGGGCTATTTAGATTTAGGAGTCATTTTTTTGTCTGTTACAATTATAGTGTTACCTACTTTAGTGTCAAAATTAAGATATCCATCCTTATCTAATTTTGCAGGAACCGTAGTTACCAGTGTATAAACATTTTTCTTTATATTATAGCTATAAATATAAAGAGTATCTCCCTTAAAATCTTTTAGATCTATTTTTACAGATGCGGTTACTTTCATACCAAAATATCCATCTTGCTTAAATGTAAATATTTTTGCTTTATTAGTAAAGAATTTTTTAATTACATTATTAGCTTTTAAATTTGCTTTGTATTTTGGATTTGTTTCTATTTTAGTAAGTATGGGTTTGGAAAGTTTAGAAGCTTCAGCTGCATTGATAGACAGTTTTGCAATTACTTCTTCTTTATCATTTAAAGATGCGAAAGTAATTATTGCTTTATTATCTTTTTCAGCTGCTATATATTCTTTAAACTGTTCAGGTGTAATTTTTCCGTCTCCGTAAGAAGTATCTTTAAATATTTTTCCGTAAATCAAAATATCTTTTTTCTTTACAGATTTTTCTGGTTTTTTAGATTCATGGTTATCAATACTATCGTTTGTTTCATTATCATAGTGATAAGCGGGATATTCATGATTATTTTGTGCTTCCCATTTAGCATATACAGTAGTATTTTCTGTAAATACTGTTTCTGTAGTTATTTGATTACCAAATGAATCAAACCATCCTTTAAATATATAATTTGCCTTTATTGCTATTGGAAGGACTTCAATTTTTTGGTTTACTGTTTTTACTGTTACAGGATTTACATTTCCGCCTCGTGGATCAAATGTAATTGTATATTCACTTTCTTCCGGAGGAACAATCGGTGTCTTATTATAAATAATGGTGAATTTAACATGATCTCCGTAACCGCAATCATAGTTATAAGTTACTTCTTTTTGATTGTCATTAAATATAATGGTGTTATTGCTTATAGTTGCACCTGTAAAATCTTTAGCCTTACTTATATCAAATTTTCCGGGGAGATTTTTAAGGTTAATAACATTAACATTTGTTGTATAAATATTTCCATCACATTTAAAACCACGCAAATTTGTGTTTTTGCTCAAATCCAAATTAGTTAACTGATTATAACTACAATCAAGTAATGAAAGTATCGCATTGTTGCTTAAATCAAGCGATTGAATTTTATTTCCCTGACATGATAATTCATCTAATTGTTGATTTTTGCTTACATCCAATTTGGTTAACTTATTTTCACCACATACTAAACCTAAAAGTTCCGTATTTTTACTTACATCTAAATCAGTAAGTTGGTTAAATTTACAATTTAAATCAAACAGAGCAGTATTATTGTTTAAATGCAGTTTTGTAATGTTATTATTATTACAGAAAAGTTCTTCAAGTAATACACATCTATTCACATTTAAATCAGTTATCTTATTATTTCCGCAGTCGATCTTAGTTAAAGCTGTATTAGCCTCTAAATTAAGATTTGAAAGATTATTATCTGTGCATGCTAAAGTAGTTAATAGAGTATTATTTTCCAAATTTAAATTAGTCAACATATTTTTACTGCAATCAATTTCAAGTAATTTAGTATTATTGCTTGTATTTAAGTTGACAAGTTTATTTGTATTACAATATAAAATCTCTAAATCTCCACAATTACTTATATTAAGAGAACTAATATTGTTCTGGTTACATATAAGTTTAGTTAATTTAGTATTCTTGGTAAGGTCTAAATTAGTCAGCTCATTTGCAGCACAATTAATTGTTTCAAGCTGAATATTTTTACTTAAATCAACTTCAGAAACATGATTCATAGCAAATCTGAGATATGTAAGTGATGTAAAATACTCAATTCCCTTTAAGCTTTTTACATTTTCTTTCTTATATAAATCAATTTTTTGGGCAGCTATCAACTCTTCTTTAGAAAGTATACCATCTTTGTTTGTATCAAAATTATCGGAAACATATTGTCTAAATAGGTCATCAGGGAAATTTTGAACATTAATTTCTACTTTATCAGGTGTAGTGTCTTTTTCAAATACACCCTGAAATACCATTTCATTTTTAAGGATTTTTACTGTATCTCCCGGTTGTTTAACCGTAGGTGTTCCTGATACTCCCCATCCAATAAATTTCCAACCTTGTTTTGTGCTGAAATTACATTCTTCAAAAGTCGGAAGTATGTATTCTCCATCTCTTTGTACACGTTTAACTACCATCTTTCCATTTCCATATTGACCTGGATAGAAATAAACGCTGTACATAGCTTCACCTTTATTAACATATTTAGCTGTAAATGACATATCACCAATTACAGATATTACTTCTCCAGCCAGTAATTCTTCTTTTGTTTCATCATTTACCCATAAATCGAATTCTTTATTTTCAGGAGCCTTAAAGCCTATTTCAGGAGAATCAATCTTTGGAAGAGCAATGGTATTTCGACCTTCAGCATTTCTTACAGGTATAGTCTTATTTTGCCCTTCTCCTTCACCTGCTTTAAATGTAACCTGCCAATATTCTTTAAGGGATTTATCCCACCAAACAGCAGTAAGTTCAGCATTTGTATTAGGTACATATGTTTCACCTGCTTTAAAACTTAATGCACCCAATTCCCAATGTCTGAATTTCATACCTTCCGGGGCTGTAAATCCGAATTCCGAAGGATCAGGCATTTGCATGGCAACACCTTTATCATAGGTTTTTTCTGCTTTTTTACCAAATCCATCAACAAAAGTAAGTTTAATTTTTCCTGATTCGGATTTGTTTTGCCATATAGCAGTAAAGGTTAAATTTGTTTTTACTTTGAATTTATCATTAACCTTATATATTTTTTCACCTTTTTGCCAACCTGCAAACTCTTTTCCCTCAGGAGCTTCAAAGGAACATTCAGGCAGTGAATATAGTGTATTTAAAGTATATTCATTAATAATAATCTTGTTATTTGGATTTGATTTAGCTTCACCTGGGTCTAAAGTAACAGTAAATGATGTTTCTTCTTTTTCATCAATCCATATAGCCGTAAAAGTCATACCAGAAATTACATTGCGAATTTCTTCTCCGGGCTGCCAATTTACACGGCCAAGCATAGTGTTCATTGGTTTATCGCATTCCCAACATTTAAATTTCATTCCAGAAGGTGGAGTGAACCCTATTTCAGGTGCGTTGAAATCATATAAAACAATATTTTCGTTGTATGTAACTTCAAAAGATTTATCATTTCCTGTGCCTGTTCCGGCTTTATAGGTAATAATAGGATTAACTTTTTGAGGTTTTGCCTGCCAAATAGCAACAAATGTTAAATCAGTGGAAACATTACTGATAATATCATCTGGATTATATTCTTTTCCGTCTTCTTTACATAACCAAGCTTTAAATTCTATGGATAAAGCATCAGGAGAATGGAAAGAAAGTTGGTCGGGTTTAAGTAAAGTATAATTTGATTTATCAGCAACATTATACTTTTTAACTGCACCAACACCATCTCCGGGTTCATATGTTACAGTATGAAGCTGAGCTGAAGAATCTGCCCAAACAGCCACAAAACTGTCATTTTGTTTAGGTATAAATGTTTCACCGGGTTGGTGTTGACTTTGGTCACTTTCCAGTTTCCAAGCTAAGAATTTTTTACCTTCTTTAGATTCCAAAGCTGGAGGCAATTTAAAACTTCCTATTTCATCTTTATTGGAATTTTCATAAATACCATTATTCCAGTCGTTCCAAATGTATTCTGTTCCATTGTCTGCTTCATTAGCTTTAAATGTAATTGTATAATTCCATACTGCTGTAAAAGAAATATCGTCCGAAACCAAAACTTGTACATTAGGTTTATACAATTTTGTGTTATCTTGTGATTTCCATCCTTTAAAACCACTTGAATTTGTATGTTTTACATTATACTGATCTGATGGGAATGTGTAATTTGAATTTTTAACAATTTGTCTGTCTATCTGTGTTTTGCCATTTGAAACACAGGTACCATTTCCAGGATATAAAGTTACTGTAGCATAGTTTGGATCTTTTTTCCATTGTGCTTCAAATGTCATCTGATTTCCATTGGCAGTTACTTCAACACCCAATTCATAAACAGTATCAGTTTCTTTAAGTTTCCATTTGCTTAATTCTTGTCCAATCGGAGCACTTATTTTTTGGTCAGCTGTTATTTGAAGATCACTTGGCAATTTAAAAGTTTTTCCTTCTTCAATTTCATATGAAACTTTTTCGGCAGCAGGACCTTGATTTCCATCTGTAAATGTTACTGTTGTTTTAGCAGCCACTTGTCCGTTATAAACAGCTTTAAAATTCATAGGATAATTTACAGTAACTGATTCACCCGGCTGATAAACTTTTCTGTTGTCCAATTTATCATTAGGACTGTATGTACTTCCTATTTCAACCCATCCGGAAAAAGCTCCTCCATCATACTCTGATACTGTCGGTTGAGGCAGTGTATATTGTTGACCTTTTGATACTTTTTCTGTGGATGTAGGGCGTGAAACTGTATCTTTTCCCTCAACTAATTTTACAGTTAACTGTGGTGTCTGAGAATCAGCAGTTACCCAAACTGCCTCATAAGGGCCATAAGTTTTATCTTTTGTAACTGTAATCATTTGACCAATATAATTTGTAGTGAAACCTTTTTTCCAATGGGAAAATACTTTTCCTTCAGGTGCAGTAAAATTCAACTGTGGATCATTAGGAGATAAATGTCTTAAACTGCCTTTAATTTCTACACCATCTGTATATGGATTTTCCAACGAAAGTATAACAGTTTTTTCATCTGTTTCGTTTTTGTATATAATACTACAGGTATCCCCTGATGATGTTTTGTCAACAGGTTTCCACAATGCTACCAAAATAGTTGCAGCATCTCTCAGCATCATTGTTCCACCAGCAGAAACAGTCATAGAGCCTGTTTCTCCAATTTGCCATTTATCAAATTCATAATCAGAATTATTTGAAGTAAATCCGCACTCAGGAGCCTTCCAGCCTACTGTTTGATCATTTGGCACAGTAATACTATCCATGTATCCCTCGCCATATACACCAGGTTTAAATTCTACAGTATGGCCAGTGGTTAAAGGATCTAGTTTATCTGAATAAACTTCATCATTTATTATAATATCATCAGATATATCGTTACTATCTGACTGTTTCCATTGAGCAGTCAATATTATAATATTTGATATTACTATTTGATCGCCTGGATGGTATATGTAGTTGTTTTCCTCATCCAGCCAACTGTCAAATATCCAATCATTGCTGTCCGAAATAAAATCACATTCTGGAATAACATACACACCATTCTTTTTTAGTTTTTGTGGTTGCATAGACCCTGTTCCATGGGCTCCCTCATTGAAAAAAACAGATACTAAATCTGACTGTTTAGGAGCCTCAAAAGAAGTCTGTGCAAAAGCAGTTACAACTTGTGATACTGTGGATAAAATCATAACCACAGCCATAGCAAATGATAAAATTCGTTTGCGCATGATAAACCTCCTTTTTTTCTTGCAAGTTAATTATAAAATACTATCTTATCTAAAATATCTTGCTTCTATGATAAGATTATATAAAGGATAAATTATTTTTGTTGTTTTGTCAATATTTTTTAAAAAAAAATTAACATTTAATATATTTTTGTTAATATAAACAACAAATATTATATTTTGCTGTATATAATGATGGCTCATTTC
>JAHHUB010000105.1 GCA_020024175.1 Oscillospiraceae bacterium
AGAAGTACAAGGTGGTTATCTGTACCGCCGGAAACAAGATTAAATCCAAGTTTAAGCATCTCATCAGCCATAGCTGCATTATTTTTAATAATTTGCTCTGCATATGCCTTAAATTCAGGTTTCAAAGCTTCACCAAAGCAAACAGCCTTAGCAGCTATAACATGCATCAATGGTCCACCTTGCATTCCTGGGAAAATAGCCTTGTCAATCTTCTTAGCCAAAGCTTCTTTGCAGAGAATAAGACCGCCTCTTGGACCACGGAGTGTTTTATGAGTTGTTGTTGTTACAACATCAGCATAAGGAACAGGACTCATGTGCTGACCGCCGGCAACAAGACCTGCAATATGAGCCATATCTACAAAGAGATATGCACCTACTTTATCAGCAATTTCTCTAAAACGTTTAAAATCTATTTCTCTGGGGTAAGCACTGGCACCTGCCAAAATCATCTTTGGTTTATTTTCTACAGCAAGTCTTTCAACTTCATCGTAGTCAATTCTTCCGTCTTTGCCAACACCATAAGGTACTATATTGTAGTTTTTGCCGGAAATATTAACAGGAGAACCATGTGTAAGGTGTCCACCTGCATCAAGGCTCATAGCCAAAACTGTGTCGCCTGTTTCACAAAGTGCAAAGTAAACAGCGAGGTTTGCCTGTGCGCCGGAGTGTGGCTGTACATTGGCGTGTTCAGCACCAAAAAGCTTCTTAGCTCTTTCTCTCGCAATATTTTCAACGATATCAACATATTGGCATCCGCCATAGTATCTCTTTCCGGGATAACCTTCAGCGTATTTGTTAGTCAAAACAGAACCCATAGCAGCCATCACAGCGGGAGAAACAATATTCTCACTGGCAATAAGTTCGATATTTTGGCGTTGTCTGCCAAGTTCCAAGTTCATTGCATCAGCAACTTCGTGGTCGTATTTATCTACGAAACCAATAGAATCAATCATTTCCTTATACATCTTTATCAAATCCTTTCAAAATTTTAAATAGGATATTCCGTACACCTCAATTATATATACATAAGTGCAATTCGTCAAGTCATTTCTAACATAGCCGCACTTTTTTATCTATTATATACAATATTGTGGATAAAAACTGACCATATGCAATAGTTTATTTTATGTCAAACTCTGCATTATTATTAAAAGTCTCTCAAAACTGTTAATATCTATCTTTTAAATACATTTTTAACCGTTTTAATTAAATTTCGACTACAATAATTTTGTCGTTTTATCTGCTGTAATCCGACATGATTATAATGTTGTTTTGCGTAAAATAAAGCCTTGTGTCAATACATTCTGTTTATGCTGATACTTTCAAAACTATTTTATTTGTGGAACTATCAGAAACTGACAAATTTGAGTTTTCCACATTCTCCTGTGAATTTTGAGGAATATTATCTTTTTTTGACAACTGCACAGCAATAATGCAGTCAGCAGCATAATTCCTATTATTTTTTCATATTTTCCATACTATTTAACATCTATAACAATAAGCTGATTTCCGTAAATTAAAATTTTATCATCAGTCATTGAACCAAATATAGGGTCTCCTGCCATTTCAAACAATGGCTTTGATAATTCACCTGTTTCCAAATCAACTTTGCGAAGTCTGAAAATATATGGGTTATATTGATCATCTGTTTTTTCTTCTGCCAAAAAGCTGTAAAGATCTTTTCCGTTGGTAAATGCACTTGTTCCCCAACCTGAAGCCCCTAAATCATCTCTGTCAATTTTATGGGGTATGGTTATAACTTTTCCTGTTTTCAGATCTCTTATTTCTATATTACTGTTCATATCCAGTCCTATTACCTTATCACCTATTATTTTATTATACATTATATACTCATTTTGTGGTGCAGGTATTTTTATTTTCGGTTCAATTTTTTCAGCCTTATCTATATCATAATATCTATGAGTATGGAGAGAATAGCCAGTTCCACCATCTTCCTCAGCTTCATAACAAAGTATACCGTCTTTTATTTCTATTGCATAAGCTGAATAAAAGTTCTTATATAATTTTGAGTTGCAGATTTTAACAAGGTTGCTTCCATCAAATTTACCCGCATAAAGCCCTGTTGCACAGAAAAAAGATATGTAATCCATATCATCATCAACCACATAATGAATATCATTTGGCAGCTCTTGTTCATTTAAAGATTTAACAATTTCCTCAAATTGTTTAGGCATGGTTTTTTCTTTTAGAATTTCACCTGTTTTTGATGATACTTCCATAGCCCGTTTTTTGGTTCTTATTACAATGTTGCCTCTGTCATTTATATACCAGTCATTACCTATATATTCATCTTTATGAAGCTTTATTGTAATTATTTCAGGCTTTTTTTCTAAATCTGTTGTATCATAAATAAATAACTCATTTATGCCTATATTTGTGCTGTATAATATATATAAATCTTTTCCGTAAATTTGATTGTAATAATTAAATGATTTATAATAAGGCATATTGGTTTCATCATAAATTTTATATGGCAGTTCGGCTTTTATTTGCAAATTTTTTTCTTCAAATCCATCAATTATTTCTGCTTTATTTTCTCTAGATAATAGTCTGTATCCATTTTCTTCATTCTGTTCAAATGTATATATTTCGGTTATGATTTTTCCCGAATATTCATTGGGGGCAAATTCCAGATAAACTTTTACTTTTGTGGGGGTTATATATTCAACTTTAACTACTTCATTGTATTTTTTTCCGTTAAAATTACTGCCTTTATCGGTTTCGGATATTTTATCATAATACTCCTTCATTGTGTCGGCATTCATATAATATCCGATTTTACCTTCATCATTTTTGCAGTATTCGGTGTAAATTTCCGATATATCCTTTCCCACTGCCAAAGGGGCATATTTTTTTGCATCTTCTTCTGTAATATAAAGAGATCCCTTTATATTTTCAGCTTTACCCTCTCTGAATGCATACAAAATAATAGTTTGTAGTTCTGTTTGCTGATTATCCCCCTCACTAAATACAGGATAAGCTTTTACAAGAATAAAATCCATGGGAAAAATGTAATTTTTCCACCACCATGCTTCATCATGTTTGGGCAAAGGAGTAATATTAGTATTTTGCACACTTTGTTGGGAAATATCCGAATTTGAGTTTTCCACATTCCCCTGTGAATTTTGAGGAATATTATCTCTTTTTTGACAACTGCACAGCAATAATGCAGTCAGCAGTATAACTCCTATTATCTTTTTCATAATCAATTACCTCTATTTTTTACTTAAACAATATCATATTTTATTTTAATGTCAATGATTTACTGTAAGTTTTAGGTTAAAAATCAAAAAACTTGTCTTTTTTACAGACACTATTCTAAATAAAAAATAATTTTGGTAATAAATTCTTTTTCATTGCCTGTAGTTATATAATCGTTTATACAGAACTCATAGGAATCGGAAATAATTTTAAGCCGGTTTTTGCGACAATATTCCAAAATTCTCCCATATGCCTCACCTATGGTGCTGTAATCTCCGAAATGATATGCACAAACGGTTTTTCCTTTAGGCAGAGTATAAACATTTTCGCTTTCATTTGTTTTTTCAGTGGAAACAAAAGCTTTGGTTGCTGAAATACAGTCCCCTGAAACAATATGTTTAAGTGGTACTGATACTCCAATTTGAAAAAAAGTGGGCAATTCTTTGGCAAAAGCCTCTGACAGACATTTTTTTGTGGCTATACTGACTTTTGCAGGGGTATATGGACTTTCTACAGGATACATAAGTATATATTGTTCATTGATTTCTTCAATTTCCACCAATTCTTTCTTACTGAAATCTATAGCTTTAAGCTGACTGACTTTATGAGTCAGCTTGTTTTTTATATGGTTTAATTCATCCACCTGCTTTTCAATTACCCCTATTTGATTTGTCATTACAGAAATGCTGTTTTCAATATTGTAATTTTTCATATGCTCCTGAATTTCTTTTAGTGAAAAACCGATTTTTTTCATAACTAATATTGTATCAAGATAATCAATCTGTTTTGCACTGTAATAGCGATAGCCGTTTTTAGAATCCACATATTCCGGACAGAAAAGACCGATTTTGTCGTAAAAAATCAGTGTTTGCTTGGAAATATTCTGATATTTTGACAATTCTCCTATAGAAAACATATTCTCCATTTGTAAAAAATCACTCCTTGACTATATAGTTACTATATCCTTTATTATAGGCTTTGCCACAATCAAACACAAGGAAAAAAGGAGGTTATTTTATGAATATTTTTTCCAAACCAATGACTTACAAAGAATACACAAAATATTTGATGCCTTCAGTGCTTACTATGATATTTTTATCATTTTACACCACTATTGATGGTTTTTTTGTATCACGATATGCAGGCTCTGACGCTTTGGCGGGAATTAACATAGTTATTCCAATTACCTGTGTAATTTTTGGTGTAGCAGTAATGATTTCCACAGGTGCTTCCGCCTATATCGGAGAATATATGGGTAAACAGGAATATGACAAAGCTGATAATACTTTCAGTATGGCAGCAATATCTCTGGCAGTATTTTCTGTGGTATTTACAATTTTGGGAATAGCTTTTCTACGCCCTATTGTAACATTTTTAGGTACCAGCGAAAAACTTATGCCCCATGTAATTCCCTATGCTTTCATAGTGTTTTTAGGTACATTGCCTATGGCATTTAAGCTGTTTTTTGAATATCTTGTCCGCAGCGATGGAAATCCAAAAACAGGTCTTGCCATGTCTTTTACAGGACTTATTTTAAATATTATTGCTGACTATATTTTTGTGGGAATATTTAAAATGGGTACTTTGGGTGCAGCTTTGGGTACAGTTATTTCAATTTCTGTCAGCACTTTTATGGGTCTTCATCATTTCAGAAAAAACTCAAATTTAAGATTTGTTTTCCCTAAATTTGATTTTATTTTACTTTTAAAATCCTGTATAAATGGGAGCAGTGAAATGCTTACCGAACTTTCCACAGGAATTACAACATTGTTATTTAACCTTATTATTATAAGAGAATACGGCGAAGATGGTGTTGCAGCTGTTACCATTATTATGTATATTTATTATTTCTTTATTTCATTTTATATGGGAATTGCTGTAGCAACTGCACCTGTTATAAGCTATAATTTCGGTGCTAAAAACAATGATAAAATCAAAGAAACTCTCAAATACAGTTTTTTTACCATAGCTGTTACTGCTGTTATAATTGTAGGTATTTCACTTTTTGGCGGAAAAACTATTATAGGCCTTTTTGTTGACAGCGGTCATGTCTTTGATTTAACCTGGACTGCTCTTAAACTATTTACCCCTGTTTTTGTTTTTATTGGTATAAATGTATTTTTATCAGGATATTTTACTGCATTGGGGGATGGAATAACTTCAGCAGTAATTTCATCTCTTCGTTCATTTATATTGGTAATAATATTTTTGATGATTTTGCCTTCTATGATAGGAGTTTCAGGAATTTGGCTCACTATGCCCATGGCAGAAGCTGTTACTGTTTTATATTCTTTTCCTGTTTATTTTAAAAAGAAAAAGAAACTGTATAATCAGCTCTCCCAATAATTGATTTGTAAAATTTAATTATTTTTATTATATTTTAGTAGATTTATTGTTTAATTTATGGTAACATAGGGATAAACCAACGGATATATAAAACCCGAAGGATAATCATAAAATTGTGGTACTTTTCTGCAAGGAGGCTTTAGTATGAAAAACAACAATATTTTTATCTCTGTTTTGGTTACCGTAATAATTATTCTGGTAATATGTATTGTCGCTCTTATTTTTGTAAATATGGGCAAAAATAAGCAAACCATAGCCAGTTCATCGGAAGATACCTCACAGGTTTCCCAGGAAAGTTCCGAGAACAGTGAATCGGAAAAAACCTCTTCGGAATCGGAGGAAAGCAGCAGTGAAGCTCCGTCTAAAT
>JAHHUB010000106.1 GCA_020024175.1 Oscillospiraceae bacterium
GTAAATATGTCCTACCGGTTCTCCGCAGTGGATACACACAGGCAAATTGTAATGCTCTGCACATTTAATTACATCAAGAAAATCCGGGTCGTTAAAATCATATCCGTTTCCTCCCGGTCCCAGCTCCCCTATACCGTCAAATCCCAGTTTTACACATCTTTGAATTTCTTCTATGGCCTTTTCTTTAAACTTTGGATTAATACAGAGAAAACCCTTTAAACGATCAGGGTGGCGTTTCATCATATCTGCCATATAATCATTGTGCATTTTTATTAAACCTTCATCATTCCAGTACCACCCCTGCATAACTAATCCGTAAATCCCCGCTTTGTCAGCACATTCCAAAGCCTCTTCCGCATTAGCCCATGCTTCTTCCGTACCTTTGCCGTTTTCCGGTTTTTTAGTCAGTATACCAAACCATTTGTCCCGTGCAGCATATTTTTCCCAGTTGTTATAAATTTCGGGAGGAAATAAATGCACATGGCTGTCCCATACCTTAAAATCATTCATAAAAAATTCTCCCATCATAATTATATTTTAAAATAACTGTGTTGCTTTTACATATTGAGTATATTCCCTTTTTAATAAAAAGGCAAGTTAAATAATAAATAAAACCACAGTTATATTAACATTTGAATTTCAGCGTTTAACATCCGGGGATATATAGCAAAAATCTTAAAGTTTTTTACTCATAAAAAAAAGGCTCACTTTCGTGAACCTTTTTATATATGTAATTACTTTGAATAAACCACTTTACCATCAATAATTGTGTGAATAACCTTAGCGTCGGTATCAAGACCTACCAAGCCATCAAAAATTGCAATATCTGCATCTTTTCCTACTTCAAGACTTCCCAGTCTGTCTTCTACACCCAAAATTTTAGCAGGGTTAATTGTAATCATTCTAAGACCTCTGTTTATGTCAAGACCTTCTCTTACAGCTTCACCCAAATGGTGATAAAGAGATTCAATGGTAACTATTGGAGAGTCAGTAATAACAGCTACATTTACACCTCTGTCATCAAGCATTTTTACAGCTTCAACATCTATTTTTCTTCTTTCACCAGGAGAACGATATGTAGCAATAGGTCCATAGCAAATGGAGCATCCGCTTTCTACAATTTCATCAAGGTAATCTGTTGCACCCCATGCGTGTTCCAAAGAGAATGGTAAATCAAATTCCTTGGCAATTTCAATAGCTGTCAGCATATCATACTGTGTACAGTGCATTTTAAGAGGAACTTCTTTTCTCATTGCAGGCAGCATAGCTTCCAATTCGCAGTCATATGCAGGATTTTCACCATTGTCTTTAGCTTCCATATATTTTTTGGCTTCTCTAAGTTTTTCTCTTAAAACATGGGCAACACCCATTCTTGTCATAGGAAGCTGACTTCTTCTGCCGTATGTATTCTTTGGATTTCCTCCAAAAGCTATTTTAAGAGCACATGGATTTTTTACAGTCATATCAAATATATTATCACCATAAGTCTTAGCAACAAAAGGCAAACCACAGATTACATTACCACTGCCCGGTGTAAGCAAAAGTGTGGTAATACCATGTTCATATGCACTTTTAAATTCAGGAACATCAATATCCACACTATATCTTGCATCCATAGTAGGAGTATTTTCCTTAGTCATTTCGTTGGCATCATCATTTCCTTTGTCGTTATTAAAATCAAAAAGACCTAAATGTGAGTGAGCATCAATAAGTCCCGGAAGTACATTAAGACCTTCCGCATTTATAACTTCATCAGCTTTATCATCTAAATTCTTTGCAATTTTGCTGATTTTTCCGTTTTCTATAAGAATATCTCCCACAAACATTTCTTCATCTGTCATAGGATAAATATTTCCCTTTTTAATGAGTATGGAGTTCATTATAAAATCACCTCGCCGTTAATAAATACTTTTTCAACATGAGCATTATATGTCTTTACAGGATGTGCGGAGTAAATAACAATATCCGCATCCTTGCCTTTTTCAATACTGCCTATTCTATCAGCTACACCCAAAATCTTTGCAGGATTTATAGTGAGCATTTTGATAACTTCTTCAGCGGGAACTCCTGCTCTGTAAATATCAATAGCTGACCAGAGAATAACTTCTCTGCCCTCGGAAAAACCGCTGCAAGTATTGGAAAGTGCAATTAAATTGCCGTTTTCAATAAGGTCATTAAGCTTTTCCATTTTCATATTATGTCTTGTTTTTCTTGAAAGTGAACAGAAGTTGCCCATAATAACAGATACTTTCTTTTCCAAAAGTTTGTCCAGGCAGCGGTCAAATTCAAATGGGTCGGAAAGAGTGATATTTTTACATTCTTTGCCGTAAATCTCCATAACTGCGTCAATTTCAGATTTGCTGTTAGCTGCAATAATCGGGTTAATTTCACCATCCAAAAGTTTTTTGAGTTCCTTATCTTTAGTTGACAAATCTTTTTCCTCTGCTGTTTTTACTCTTTGGAAATTATTCATCAAAAGATCTGCCATACCCATTTTAGTCATAGGCTGCATATTTTTTCCACCATAATAATTTTTGGGGGCGGTTGTAAAACTACATTTCATAGCAGTGTTCTTTTTAAGAAGTCTATCGGCAAATTTTGCTTTTCCTGTTTTAAAAACAGCGATTTTGCCACCAATTAAAGCAGTATCATCGGGAGATGCACCAATGGAAGTTACACCTGTTTTGTAAAATTCCTGTGCATTTACTTCATCGGGGTCAATACTGTAAGAAACATCCATTTCAGGCATTAAAGGACTGCTGATTTCAGAGTTATCTCGGTAGGATGTAGGTATTCCCATGCAACCTATGGATGACAAAGTGTCAATAAATCCTGGGAAAACTTCTTTCCCTGTGGCATCAATTATTTCAGCACCGTTTTTGTTAAGGTTCTTGCCTATTTCACTGATTTTTCCATTTTCAATTAAAATATCGGTATTGCTCATTATATTGCCATCACCGATATGTACTTCTCCATTTTTTATAATGTACATAAATTCATTCCCTCATTTCTTTTATAAATCTGCAACAAAAGCGACAGTGTTTATCCTGCCGCTTTTGTTAATTAATGTAATTATTCTTTGATATAAATCAATGTATAGTCCAAAGCGGAGTGAGGATTTTCGTGATATCCACCTATTTTCTTTGTCATATATGTGCTGTATCTTCCTACATAAGAAGGAGCAATTACACCTGTTCCAACCAAAAGTTTTTCAGCTTCAAGAAGAACTTCAGCTCTTTCCTTTTTATCAGTTATAGTTGAGGATTTTTGAAGGAGTTCATGGTATTTATCAGCATCAGGACCTGTCCAACCGGATTTCTTAGAATCAAAAAATCCTTCAACTGGGTCGTAAATAGAGAGAAGTCCGTATGGGTCATTGTAGTATGGTCCCCAACCTGCTGTAGCAATATCATAGTCACCTTGGTCAACTCTATCCCACATGATGTTCCATTCAATCATATCAATCTTAACTTCTACACCTAATTTTTCACGCCATTCCTGAAGCATCCATTCAGCTGTCTGCTTGGAAATTTCGCCTGTACCTCTGGAGAGGTATGTAACATCCATTTTAGCAGGATCTGGATCCAATCCTTCTTCTTTAAGTCCTTCAATCAAGAGCGCCTTAGGATCAGGGTACTTTTGGCTCAATTCTTTAAGTATTTCATTG
Source organism: Oscillospiraceae bacterium (assembly GCA_020024175.1). Classification (GTDB taxonomy): domain Bacteria; phylum Bacillota; class Clostridia; order Oscillospirales; family Ruminococcaceae; genus JAHHUA01. The sequence goes on from JAHHUB010000106.1 coordinate 3,668, forward strand.
TTAACCAAATCACAGTAAAGTTCACCGCTTACGCCTGTGTTAGATGGCATCATGGAGTACAATGGGTCTGCATCGCCGTGCATAAGTTCCTTAACATATTTTTCTCTGTCAAAACCGAGAGAGAAAGCAAGTCTGATTTTAGGATTTTTGAAGTATTTATTGGAGCAGTTAAAGGAGAAAAATTCAGGAGCGTTGTCTACGCTTTCTACCTTTATAAATCTATCATCCTGTTCAACCATTTTTCTCCACTTAGGGTCATTTATAAGAAGAATATCAATTTGACCTGAAAGCAAAGCCTGTACTCTTGTAGCTGTATCCTTTAAAACTTTTCTATTAACCTTTTCCAGCTTAACATTTTCAGCATCCCAGTAGTTAGGATTCTTAACCAATGTCATCTGAATATTTTGATCCCAGCTTTCAATGATAAACGGACCATTCATAGCAACCTTATCAGGTGAAGAACCGTATTCACTTCCGTACTTTTTCCATAAATCTTCACGAATAGGCTTAGCTCCTGTAAGAAGTTCAAGGAAGTATGGACATGGCTTTTCCAATGTAATTTCCAATGTCTTGTCATCTATAACCTTTACCCCTATATCTTCAGGTGTTTTTCCGTTTTCAGCATAGTGAGCATCAGAGAAATTCTTAATAACACCGTCAAAAAGCCAAGCATTTGTAGATGCAACTTCAGGAGTTACCATTGTACGATATGTAAACAGGAAATCATTTGCTGTCATGTCTACACCATCTGACCATTTTGCATTGTCTCTGATTTTAAATGTGTAAACAAGACCATCATCGGAAATTTTCCAACTTTCTGCAATACCGGGCTTTATAATTGATTTGTTTTCTTCATCAGCTACATCGCTTACCAATGTTTCAAGGAAAAAGTTTGCTGCACTGTTATCAGGACCTGTTGTGTTGATAAGCGGATTAAGTCCGATTATAGCGTCACCTGTGCTGAAAGAGTACACCTGTTCTGCTGCAAGCTTTTCTTCACCTGAATTTTCGGAACCTGCGGAGACATTGCTTGAGTTAATTTGTGAATTGCTGTTTGGTGTATTTTTGTTGTCTGAACCGCAGGATACCAATGTTCCTGTCAAAATAGCTGCTACCAAACAAATTGCAGTTAATTTTTTAAGATTTTTCATATTAAGAATTTCCTTTCTCTTTAAAATTATGTTTATATCAATAATATAACATTACAGATTATATTCAGATGCAATTTTATGACAGGCTACATAGTGATCTGGAATAACTTCCAAAAGTTGAGGCTGCTCACTGCGGCAGCGATCTGTAGCATATTTGCATCTGCTGGCGAATTTACATCCGGGTTTTGGGTTAATAGGACTTGGGATTTCTCCTTCAATCGGTATTCTCTTTTTCTCAGCTTCTTCATCTGGATCCGGAATCGGAATAGATGACATCAAAGCCTTTGTATATGGGTGAAGAGGATCTTTGTATAGTTCATTACTTGTTGTATATTCAACCATACTGCCCAAATACATTACACCAACTCTGTCAGAAATGTGTTTTACCATTGAAAGGTCATGGGCAATGAACATATATGTAAGTCCTTTTTTCTTTTGTAGTTCAATCAAAAGGTTTACAACCTGTGCCTGAATAGAAACATCCAAAGCTGAAATAGGTTCATCACATACAATAAATTCAGGTTCAATAGCCAAAGCTCTTGCAATACCTATTCTCTGTCTCTGACCTCCGGAAAATTCATGAGGGAAACGGGAAGCGTGTTCCTTGTTAAGTCCTACTGTTTGCAAAAGTTCAAAAATTCTTTTTTCTCTTTCTTCGCCTTTGCAGATATGGTGAATATCAATACCTTCACCGATAATATCTCCGACTGTCATTCTTGGGTTCAATGAAGAATATGGGTCCTGGAAAATAATTTGTGCTTTTTTGGTAAAATCTTTCTTTTCAGATTTGCTTAGGGAATGAATATCCACACCGTTAAAAAGCACTTGTCCCGATGTTGCGGGATAAAGACCCATTACGGTTTTTCCACAAGTGGTTTTTCCGCAGCCTGATTCTCCTACAATACCCAAAGTTTCACCTTTATAAATCTTAAAGCTTACATCATCAACAGCTTTAAGTGTTTTATTT
>JAHHUB010000107.1 GCA_020024175.1 Oscillospiraceae bacterium
CTGATATACCACTTGGGTTGGCAGTAAAATCCTGTTTCCATTCATCGGATTTTACTGACCACATATAGCAGTAATTTTCCAGTTTTGAGCTATCCACACCCTCCAGCGGACTTAGAGGTGATTTGGCACATTTGATTAAATTTTCAGTGGTTAATCCGTTTACAGAACAGCTTAAAAAAGCATTAAGTCCTACAATCAAAGGCATATCGGAAATATCTTTTCTGCTATCCATATAATAGGGAATAGCAAATTTTCTGAAAACCCGTGGCAATATTTTTTCATATGGTGAAAGTTCTCGGGTAATCACTGCAATTTCCTTGTATTTATAGCCTTTATCACAGACAAGTTCTTTTATAGCGGCTGCAATATTTAAAACTTCATCATAAGGATTTTTGGCTTCATACAGATTTATGCCATCTGTTAATTTTTCTCCGCTTATTTCATCATCAGTGAGAAAATATCTTTCAATATTGTTAAGAGCGGAAGTTTTAAAACTGTTTTCAGCCATTTGAGTACCTACTTCCAAATTATGTTCATGGGCATAGGCTCTCATTTTTGTAATTGTTTTGTTTACAGGTTCAAAAACCTGACTTTTATCATTAAATCCCGAGGTGCAAAATGCTCCATATATAGCTGCCGCATCTTCGGTCATAACAGACAGCATATTGTGTTCCACAGGTGAAAAAGCCATAAAAGAATCTATAAAAATTATTTTATCCTTAAAATATTTGCCTTCAACAGCTTTTCTTATTGCTTTTTTTAAATTATCTTTGGGGTCTGCACCGTTTTTTCCCAAAACAGCATTATAAGCTGTGTATACAGCACTTAAATCAGATAATTTTTCTTTTAATTCTTTTTCTTCACAAATTTTTGAAATATTTTCTATATCGTTGGAATCTGCCCCTGCTGATTTTAAATCATCCAAAGTTTCCACCATAGATTTTACAAAAGCCGTATTTTTCTTATAAGAATTATAAACTTTCAGTTCATCTTTAAGTTCATTTAAAGTTACTGCCATAAGAAGTTGTTTTTGCATATCGGAAAGTACGGTTTTTGCACCGCCATAAAGTTTAAAAATATCATAGGATAATCTGGTAAAACTTAAAACCTTTATATTTTTGGCTTTTTTGGCACCGAATTTCCTGTAAACCTGTTTTTCTGCTTCAAAGGAAAACTGCTCGGGTACAATAAGAATAATTTCTTTGTCCTGTGCATATTTTCCCATAATGTCATAGAGAAGTTCTGTTTTTCCGCTGCCTGCTCTTCCCAAAATAAAATTCAGCATTTTTTCACCTTTTTCCTTTTTTATTCAATATAACAGCTCCATATAAAAATAAAGGGAGGACTTTGCATCCTCTCTTTATTTATGCTAAAACTTACTTTTATTTTGTTTTGGAATCTGTTCCGTTAATTTCGTTGAGCATACTTATCTTCAAATCATAAAGTGTTTGAGAAAGGTCAACATAATAGTTGTGTGGATTTTCAAACCTTTTAACTTCATCCCAAAGTGTATTGATTTGTTCTTTGGTGTACTGCTTAATATCATCTATATCAGGCAGATTGTATACTTGTTTTCCTTTTTCAAATATCTTAACCAAAATAGGCTTTGATACAAAATTTTCCAAGGTGCATTTCTTCCATGGAGATTTTGGGTCAAATATAGTAAGAGGCTTTGTATCATCAACTTTTTCATCAAATAAAGTAATATAGTCTGCCATTGCCTTACCGTTTTCCCTGTCATAAAGCCTGTAAACCATTTTAAAAGACGGATTTGTAATTTTTTCAATACTTTCGCTGACTTTAATCTTGGGGACAAGTTTTCCGTCCTTTTCAACAGCGGCAAGTTTATAAACACCACCAAAAACAGGATCTGATTTACTTGTAATAAGATTTTCACCAACACCAAATAAATCTATTTTGGCACCTTGGATAAATAAATCCCTGATTATATATTCGTCCAAAGAGTTGGATGCTACAATTTTTACATCTTCAAAACCTGATTCGTCCAAAATCTTTCTTATTTTCTTGGAGAGATATGCAAGGTCTCCGCTGTCAATTCTGACTCCCTTTGGTCTGTATCCCATAGGCAACAAAACTTCGTTAAACACTTTGATAGCATTTGGAAGTCCTGATTTCAGCACATTATATGTATCTATAAGAAGTGTGCAGTCATCGGGATAAATTCTCGCATATTCTGCAAAAGCTTCATATTCGCTGTCAAACATTTGAACCCAGCTATGTGCCATAGTTCCAACTGCTTTAATTTTATAATCTCTGTCAGTGATAGCACAGGCTGTGGCATCACAGCCGCCGATATATGCAGCTCTGGCACCCAGAATAGCAGCATCATAGCTTTGAGCTCTGCGGGAGCCGAATTCAAAAATACCTCTGCCATCTGCTGCTCTGACAATTCTGTTAGCCTTTGTTGCTACCAATGATTGATGATTTATAGTGAGCAATGTCATAGTTTCAATTAACTGTGCCTGCATAATAGGGCCTTTGATTACTACAACAGGCTCCCCGGGGAACATTGGTGTACCTTCTTTAAGAGCCCAAACATCACATTTAAATTCAAAGTTTTTGAGATATTGAAGGAATTTTTCAGAGAATTTATTTCTTCCTCTCAAATATTCTATATCTTCATCACTAAAATGGAGGTTTCTCAAATAATTCACCAGTTGCTCAAGTCCTGCAAAAATCGCAAAACCTCCGTTATCGGGAATTTTTCTGAAAAACATATCAAAAACTGCCTCTTTGTTTTCAAAGCCGTTTTCCAAATATCCGTTTGCCATAGTAAGTTCATAGAAATCTACCAACATTGTAAGATTTCTCTCATTTTTCATTATACCTTCCATTTTATTACTTCCTCTCAATTTTTAAAATTAAACCTTATTTTTTCTTCTTTTGAACCTACAGATTCCATACTGCCCATATCATAAGCTGTTATCAGAGCATATCCTTCGGGATTTGTTTTTTTGGTTATATTCTCTGTTTCAAATTGGATTTTCTGATCATTTTCATTGGGGTATATATAATCACTTTCGGAAATTTTATTTTCATCGCTGTCAAAAATCTCAACTTTAACCATACATATATTGTCTTTTCCCAAATAAAAATTATATTCTCCTGTTTGTTCTTTAAGATTTATCATAACTTCTGTGCTTATCTCATAATAAACGGTTTTTTCATAATTATATTCCTCAGAATTTACAATTTCCTCGGAAGAATTGCTGTTTTCCTTATTATTTTGAAATAATATCAAAGCAATGCCTGCAATAATAAAAACCAAAAATACAGCCAACAACGATATAATTATAATATTCTGTGTGTTCTTTTTATTTCTGACTTTCCTTACCGACATTTTTCACCTCTTATTATATTTTACTTACTTGTATAACACCGTTATTATAGCATATTTTTTTTTAATACACAATTATTCTTTATAAATTTTATGAAATGTGTTAAAATGGATTCAATTAGTATTTTGAAAGGTTATTTATCAATGAAAGTTTTATTTACAGCTATAAATGCAAAATTTCTGCACACAAATATCGCTGTGCGTTATTTAAACAAAATTTGCAAAGAAAGCAGGGAATTTGACACTTCCTATGCCGAATATACCATAAACAACAGCAAAGATATAATTTTACAGGAATTGGTGGAGCAATCCCCGGATGTAATAGCATTTTCCTGCTATTTATGGAATGTAGGTATGGTCTGTGATATTTCAAAATGCCTTAGAAAAGTTGCCCCGAAAACAAAAATAATCTTCGGAGGCCCGGAAGTGTCTTTTTATGACAGTATAAAAAATCTCCCCTGCGACTATCTTATAAAAGGTGAAGGAGAAAATGTCATACTTCAGCTTTTAAGAAATATCTCAAAAGGTAAACAAACAGAAAATATTATAGAAAGCAAAGAAGCTTTTGATATAAATAAACTGCCTTTTCCATATGAAAATGAACTGCCTCATTTGCCAAACCGCACCCTGTATTATGAAGCCTCCCGTGGTTGTCCTTTCAGATGTGCTTACTGTTTGTCAGGTTCCGAACATGGTGTGAGATTTAAAGATTTGGATATAATAAAAAAAGAACTTAAAATTTTTATGGATGCCAAAGTAAGACAGGTTAAATTTGTAGACAGAACTTTTAACTGCAACAAAAAAATCTGTAAGGCTGTTTGGAACTACATAAAAGAAAACAATAATGGAATAACTAATTTTCACTTTGAAATTTCCGCTGATCTTATTGATGATGAAATGATGGATATAATTTTATCCATGCCTCAGGGACTTATCCAGTTGGAAGTAGGAGTTCAGTCCACTAATTTAAAAACACTGGCAGCTATAAACCGTACAACAAATTTAGAAAAACTCTTTGAAAAAACCGATAAAATAAATGCATCAGGAAATGTTCATCTTCATTTGGATTTAATTGCAGGACTTCCCTATGAAGATATATACTCATTCAGAAAATCCTTTAACGATGTTTTTTCACACAAACCTCAGCAATTACAGCTTGGTATGCTCAAACTCTTAAAAGGGTCTGCATTATATGGTGAATACAAAAATTACAGCATGGAATTTTGTCATTATTCACCTTATGAAATTCTCTCCACTCATGTTCTTCCATACAATGATTTAATTAAACTGAAAAAAGTGGAAGAAGTAACTGAATTATTCTACAATTCCGGCAGATTTGAAAATACACTGTATTATTTGATAAATTTTTTTCCATCAGCTTTTGATTTGTTTTTTTCACTGGGTCATTTTTATTTTGACAAAAATTATCATTTAATTCCTCTAAGCAAAGACGGTCAATACAACTGCTTAAAGCTTTTTCATGAGGAAAAAATCGGTGAAATTACTGACAAATTCCGTGAACTTATAAGGTTTGACATGATTCGTCATGAAAAACCTAAGAAAATTCCTCATTGGGCAGCGGGGAAAAGACAAATTTCACGAAATGATACACTGGAATTTTTAAAAAACCAAGAAAATACAAAAAAATATCTCCCGGAATACAAAGATTTTGCTGCCAAAGATATTATGGCTCATATTCATATTGAAGCTTTTGACTATGATATGACAAGTACAGAAAAAGAAGAAAAACCTGTCATACTGCTTTTTGACTATAACAAAAGATGTATTTTGGGCAGAGCTAAAACCATAAAAATAAATCTGTAAAATATAATTTGTACAAAGAGGTGATAATTTGATTAAAAATTACAAATGGCTTGCTATTTCCTATACAGTTCCCCGCACTCCTTCAAAATCCAGGGTATATGTTTGGCGAAAACTGAAAGAAATGGGCTCAGAACCATTAAATCAGGGAATTTCTCTGCTGCCTGCCAATGATGATAACTATGAAAAATTTAAAAACCTCAAAAATAAAATTTTATCGTTGAAAGGTGATGCAAAGATTTTATTTCTTGAGTTTGAGGATGAAAAAGAAAGCCACCGAATGAAAGAAATTTTTAAAAACAACACCAAAGAAGAATATAAATCTCTTATCACCGAATGTAAAAAAATATTGAGTGGAATGAAAAACAAATCAAGACAATCAAGTGAAATTAATAAAAAAATCAAAGAAGTAAACCGCAGCTACAAAAAGGTAAAAGAAAAACAGTTTTTCCCCGAAGAACTGTCAAAAGAGTTGGAAAATGAAATCAATGAAATTAAAGACTCCATGAAAGATATTCAAAATGATCTTAAAAATTTGTTTTAAATTAAACAGTTTTTATCTTACAACATAAAACAGCCG
>JAHHUB010000108.1 GCA_020024175.1 Oscillospiraceae bacterium
CAACTCCTTTATCTTTATTGACGATATATTCTTCCAGTCTTCTGCGGATAACTTCCCTCATGGCACCATAATCATTTCTCTCAGAAATGGTTTTTATATTAAATTTTTTATAAGCAGGTTTAAATGGTTTTCCATCCAAAAATACCACCATACCTGCTACTATAACCTGATCTCCGAAATTGGAAATATCATAGGATTCTATATATTTGGGAGGATTTTTAAGTCCCAGTATTTTACCCAACATATCCAGTGTGCGGATTTCCCTGCCTGTTTTTTTATAAATCTGGGAAAGCTTTTCAGCACCGTTAGTGAGAGCCATTTCTACCAGTTTGGCTTTTTCTCCCCGCTGTGGAACTGTAATGGTAACTTTTCTGCCTGCAATACCTGAAAAATACTCCTCCACCATATCTTTATCTTCAAATTCTCCATCCACAGTGATTATTTTGGGGATTTCGTTTTTCTCACCGTCATAATAGCGGAGAAGAAATTCATATCTGGCAGTTTCCAAGTCATCTGTTTCACCGATTAAAAAATCGTTTTTGTCTGTAAGTTTGCCATCACGGAATTTTATAACAGTGGTACAGGTATTTTCAGCGGATTTTACAAATCCTATTACATCCTGACTATCTCCTGAAACTCCCACTACATTTTGTTTTTCTTTGATTTTCTGTATAGCGGCAATTCTGTCCCTATACTCGGCTGCTTTTTCAAATCGGAGATTTTCGGAAGCCTCAAACATTTTTTCTTCAAACATTTTTACAGCAGAAACTCCTCCGTCTTTGATAAATTCTCTTGCCTGCTGAATAATATCACTGTACTCCTTTGGGGATATATTACCCAAACAATAGCCACGGCACTGTTTAATATGATAGTTAAGACATGGTCTGCCCAAGGTTTTGCCGTATTCCAGTTTTTTATTGCAGGTGGGCAGTTTAAAAATTTTGTTTGCCTGTTCCACTGTTTGTTTTACCACATAAGATGAATTATATGGTCCTATATAGTCGGCTCCGTCTTTTAAAACGGATTTTTCTTCGGTTATTCTGGGGTATTCTCCGGGACTTATTTTTATATATGAATAGCCCTTGTCATCTTTTAAAAGAATATTATAACGAGGCTGATTTTGTTTTATAAGGCTTGCCTCTAAAATAAGACATTCAAACTCACTGTCAGTTACTATATAATCAAAGTCATCTACATTGGATACCATTTTATATACTTTGGGCAAATGTTTTTCCACACTTCTGAAATAGCTGGATACTCTGTTTTTAAGATGTTTGGCTTTACCTATATATATTATTGTACCTGCGAAGTTTTTCATAAGATATACTCCGGGAGAAAGAGGAAGATTTGCTGCTTTTTTTCTGAGTTTTTCTAAATTCGGATTGTCCATATGGCACTCCTTTCAGTTAATCATAAATTTATTATATAAACTTAATATTAAAATTGCAATAATGTGAAATGTTAATTCTTTTTAACTAAAAATATATTTTGTAGTATTTGCAACAACAAATTTAAGTTTTTGTTAAATCAAATTGGAAATTGTCAAATATAACTATAAATGTAACCTTTATTCAGTGAAGTTTTTACTACAAAACTCTTCCATTTTTTTAGAATCAGGTGTATAATAATAAGCGTATATTTGGGCGAAATATGTTCGCTGTTATAATTTGAAAGGATGTGCAAGGAAATGATTATTAAATCTAAGGCTGTTTCCGGTACTATGGAATCCAACGATATTTTTGTTGAAATTGAACCAAGCCAAAAAGGTATAGAAGTAGAAGTTCAGTCCATAGTATTTAATCAGTTCGGCAAACAAATCGAAGACACAGTAAAGGATGTATTAAATTCCTTTGATGTGGATAATGCTCTCGTTCGTGTAAACGACAGAGGTGCTGTTGACTGCACAATTCGTGCCAGAGTTGAAACAGCTCTTAAAAGAGCAGCAAATGAGGTGAAATAAATGAGAAGAACTATGTTATTTTTGCCGGGCAACAGTCCCGCTATACTTTTGAATGCTGATACATTGGGTTCAGACAGTATTATCCTTGACCTTGAAGATGCAGTTTCTCCCACAGAAAAAGACTCTGCCCGTATTTTGGTCAGAAACGCACTCAAATACTTAGGCTACAAAAATTGTGAAATTATTGTAAGAATAAATCCCTTGGATACCGATTACTGGAAGAAAGATTTGGACGAAATTATCCCTCTCAAACCTGATATGATTATGCCTACAAAGGTTTCTGATGCAGATTATGTCCTCACAATAGATAAATATATCTCCGAACTAGAAGAAAAATATGGTATGGAACAGGGTACTGTTAAGCTCATTCCTCTTATCGAAACCACTCTTGGAATCGAAAACGCATTTAATATTGCTAAATCCTGCCCCAGAGTTACAGCCATGTTCCTTGGCGGTGAGGACCTTACCGCTGACCTCCACTGCAAAAGAACCAAAGAAAGCAACGAAATTTTCTACAGCAGATGCAGAATGGTATGTGCTGCAAGAGCTGCGGGAATTGAAGTTTATGACACACCTTTTACCGATGTTGATGATGATGAAGGTCTTGTAAAAGATGCTCAGTTTGCTAAGAGCTTGGGCTTTAGTGGAAAAGCATCTATTTCTCCACGCCATGTACATGCCATAAACGAAGTTTTCAGCCCCACAGAAGCTGAAATCGAACACGCTCATGCAGTTATGGAAGCTATTGAAACAGCTAAGGCTCAAGGCAGAGGCGTTATCTCTCTAAACGGTAAGATGATTGATGCTCCTATCGTTTCAAGAGCTAAACAAGTTTTGGAAATGGCAGCAGCAATTAACGGAGGTGCAAACTAATGAAAGAGAATAAACTTATTTCTTCTGTTAAAGAAGCTATTACAGCTGCAGGTGTTAAAGACGGTATGACACTTTCTTTCCATCACCACCTCAGAAACGGCGACTATGTACTCAATATGGTTATGGAAGCTGTTGCAGAATTAGGAATTAAAAATTTAAAACTCAATGTAAGCTCCATTTTTGAATGCCACAAACCACTTATTGAACACATCAAAAACGGTGTGGTTACAGAAATTGAAACAGACTACATGAGCGGCAGTGTAGGCAAGGCTATTTCCGAAGGCATTATGGAAAAACCAGTAATTTTCAGAAGCCATGGCGGTCGTCCCGATGCTATTTTAAGCGGTGAATCTCCAATAGATGTAGCATTTGTTGCAGCTCCTACAGCTGACCCTATGGGTAACTGCTCAGGTAAATACGGTCCATCTGCCTGTGGTTCTATCGGATATGCATTCCCCGATGCTATGGCAGCTAAAAAAGTTGTAGTTATTACAGATAACCTGGTTCCCTACCCACTTGTTGACTATTCTATAGAAGAAACATATGTTGACTATGTGGTTAAAGTTGACAAAATCGGCGACCCATCAGGTATTGTTTCAGGAACAACAAAGATTACAAGAGACCCTGTAGGTCTTATGATTGCCAGATATGCCGCAAAAGTTATTGAACATTCTGGACTTCTCAAGGATGGTTTTGCTTTCCAGACAGGTGCAGGTGGTGCATCTTTGGCAGCAGCTAAATTCCTGAAGGAAATTATGCTGGAAAAAGGTATCAAGGGAAGCTACGCTTTGGGCGGTATTACAAGCTATCTTGTTGATATGCTTAACGAAGGCTGCTTTGAAGCTCTTATGGATGTTCAATGTTTTGACCTTGGAGCTATTGAATCTATCAGAACAAATCCAAAACATATGGAAGTTTCTGCACAGAGATATGCAAGCAACTATTACAAGAGTTCCTGTGTGGACAGTTTGGATGTTGTTATCCTTGGAGCAACACAAATTGACACTGACTTTAATGTAAATGTACATACAGACTCCAACGGTTACATTATGGGAGGAAGCGGCGGACACAGTGATACTGCTGCCGGTGCTAAACTTGCCATGATAGTTGCTCCTCTTTCCAGAGCAAGACTTTCCATTGTTGTTGATAAAGTTCTTACTGTATCAACACCCGGAAAGACAATCGATGTTTTGGTTACACAAAGGGGCATTGCTGTTAATCCTAACAGACCTGAACTCAAGGAAAGACTTGTTAAGGCAGGACTTCCAATCGTTGATATTCATGACCTCAAGAAAATGGCAGAAGAAATTACAGGTGTTGCAGAACCTATCAAGACAGGCGACAAAGTTGTTGCTAAGGTTATGTACCGTGATGGAACTTGCATTGATGAAATTAAAAATGTAATCACAAAGTAATTTTAATATTAAAAAACAAAAATCCGCCAAAAGGGAAACATAAAAAATCCCTTTCGGCGGTGTTTTTTTGTATATTATTTTTAAAAAGCAAATTTTATATAATTCCCTGTGCCATCATAGCATCGGCAACTTTTTCAAATCCTGCTATATTGGCACCTGCTGCAAGATTATATCCCAAACCGTACTTTTCAGCAGCTGCTACACTGTTATCATGGATATTTTTCATAATCTGTTTAAGCTTAGAGTCTACTTCTTTCTCTGTCCAGGAATATCTCATGGAGTTTTGACACATTTCCAGTCCTGAAACTGCCACACCTCCTGCATTTACTGCTTTTGCAGGACCTACAATTATGCTTTGATTCATAAGGTAATCAAAAGCGTCCTTTGTAGTAGGCATATTGGCAACTTCCATATAGTATTTTACACCGTTAGCTATGATTTTTTTAACATCTTCAAGATTAACTTCGTTTTGTGTGGCACAGGGCATGGCTATATCCGCTTTTACACCCCATGGTTTTTCCCCTTCAAAAAATTTGCAGCCAAATTTTTCTGCATAATCTTTGACTCTATGGCGGTTGGACTTTCTCATTTCCAAAAGAAAATTAAGTTTTTCTTCACCTTCAATGCCATTGGGGTCATAAATATAACCGTCATGTCCCGAAATTGTCAGCACTTTTGCACCTAATTCCGAAAGTTTGCAAGCTGCTCCCCATGTAACATTTCCATAGCCTGACAAAACTGCTGTTTTCCCTTTTAAACTGTCTTTTTCATGAGCCAAAACCTCATTTAAGTAATAAACTGCACCATAACCTGTTGCCTCCGGGCGAATTAATGAGCCACCAAAGGATAATCCCTTGCCTGTAAATGCTCCGTTTTCAAAAGCTCCTTTTATTCTGCGATATTGCCCATACATATAACCCACTTCTCTGCTGCCTACCCCTATATCTCCTGCCGGAATATCCACATCGGGCCCCATATGGCGATAAAGTTCAGTAATAAATGCCTGACAAAACCTCATAATTTCAGTGTCGCTTTTTCCTTTTGGGTCAAAATCTGCACCACCTTTTCCTCCTCCCATGGGAAGACCTGTCAGTGAATTTTTGAAAGTCTGTTCAAATCCCAAAAATTTTATTATACCTGAGTAAACATTTGGAGCAAATCTTATTCCACCCTTATAAGGGCCTATAGCGCCATTAAATTGACAACGGTATCCTGTATTTACATGAGGTTGACCATTGTCGTCCACCCATGAAACTCTGAATGTAATCATTCTCTCAGGCTCTGTCATTCTTCCCAGCAAATCGTTTTTCTCATACTCTGGGTGTGCATCAATAACAGGAGAAAGTGTAGTCAGCACTTCTTCCACAGTTTGTATAAATTCAGGTTCATAATAATATTTTTTCTTTATTGTGTCTATGGTTCTTTTTGCATACAAATTCATTTTTGTTCCTCCTGCCAGC
>JAHHUB010000109.1 GCA_020024175.1 Oscillospiraceae bacterium
ACTAAAAGTATATAAAGGAAAAACCGAAATAAATTATAAAACCTTGGAAGAAAAAATAAAAGAACCTAAAAATTTAAGTTCTTTGGCGGAAAAGATAGGTGATTATGAAGTAAAAGAGATAATTGCATTTATTTATGGTATGCTGAAAAAAAGTCTTGAAAACAGAAGCACTTTTAATATAAAGGTTTTGGCAACTTTGGTGCCAAAAGAACTTTTGTCCGCACTTTATATTTTCTTTTTGAAAAATAGAGATACGATTGATAGATACGGAGAACTTAATTTCTAAAATAAAACGGAGATTTTGCTTTGAAATCTCCGTTTAAATTAACTCAATCAGCCTGTTTAATCGGCTGTTTTTTTATTTATTTTCCTTGTCATCATTAGATGACATCATGGAGTTTAATAGGGCTTTGACATATCCTTTTTGAGAATCGGAAAGCAGACGGTATTTTGCAAGTACCATTTCCTCATCTTTTTGAGCACTTTCAATTTTATTGGTAAATTTCCCTAAATCATAACTGTACTCTCCTTTATTTGATTGAAGCAACAATTCATTATTGGGTGTATCCTCATTACATGGAATAAAAATTGATGAAAAAGCATCGGGATTGCAGTTACACAGATGACATATTTGATGATATACAGGAACTGTTGGATAACTTTGACCGTTTTCCCATGAAGAAACAGTTGTTGTTTTTTTTCCCAAACATTTTCCGAATTCTTCTTGGTTCATACCTGTTTTTTCACGGAGTTTTTTCAAAGTTGTTCCAAAAATTTTTTTCTGATTTTGCATGTTTAACATTTTATCACTCTCCCTTATATTTTTCATTTTCGGAATATACTTTTGTGTAAAGAGATATATAACTTTTTGGAATAAATCGGTCAATGTGATATGAACCGAAATACCAATGCTTAAATTTTGTTTTGTCCAAAATTATATCCAAAAAAGCTCCTACACAGTTATCGGGAAATTTATCTCCGTTTAGGGTAAATTCTATTTTAGACGGAGCCTGGTGTGTTACAATATAGTCAACAGAATAGTTGTTTTCTTCTAAATTTTTAATGGCATTTGCTATATCTTCCTCTGAGGGAATTTCGTTGCTCCACCAACTTTCACCTTCAACACGACAATCTGCATCTTCGCTTTCTCCACCTCCGAATGTAAAATATTTTTTATCTTCCAAATTATAAACTTCTCCTCGTATAAGATGATAGAGATTGCCTGTAATATGATGGGCATTTGCTCCTGCAAATACACACATGGGGTAGGAATTTATTTTGTCTATATTGTCATGAGTGCCTTCAATAAACAAAGTGGTAAACTTTTTTTTGCCAATACGTTTTAATGTGATATTTTCTTTTTTTGTATCATTCCATATAAAACCAAAATCCCCGCAAATAATGAGATAGTCGTTTTTTTTCAGTTTTTTAATTTTTCTGTCATTAAATCTTTTATAGTCTCCATGAAAATCACCGGTTATATAAACCATGAAAAATAACCCCCACTTATATAATAAAAACACTTTAAATTTTAATAAACATTTGATATAATAAATTTCAACAGCTTAATAATACTATAAATTTGTAAATAAAGCAAAATCTTTTTTTCATAAATTATGCATTTTCGAAAATTTAAGGGAGGAATAAATTTGAAAATGAAAATTTTAACTGTATTTTCAGTTATTATTATAATTATAACATCCATAGTTCCTGCGTTTGCACAATCAAAATATTATCCGCCGTTTGAAACCACAGCGGAAGGTGTTTTTTTAATGAATTTAGATGCAAATGAAATAATTTACGAAAAAAATTCCACTAATAAGATGTATCCGGCATCTCTTACAAAAATTATGACTGCTATTTTGGCACTGGAAATGGAAGAACACCCCGAAAATGTTGAAATAACCATGAAAGGCTATATACAAGATGAAATGTATATTATAAACAAATCTTTGGGTGGCATATCATTGGCAGGGCTTTTAAAAGGAGAGAAAATTACTTTGGATAAACTGCTTTATGGTATGATGCTTCCTTCCGGTAACGAAGCTGCCATGATGGTGGCAGATTATATCGGAGATGGTTCAGTGGATTATTTTGTTGAGCTTATGAACAAAAAAGCTAAGGAATTGGGAGCAGTAAATACCAATTTTAAAAATCCTCACGGAATTCATGAACCGGATCATTATACCACACCCTATGATATGTATTTGATAGCAAAATACGCTATGGAAAATCCTAAATTTGTGGAGATTGTAAATACTGTATCATATGACGGAGGACCTACCAATAAACATGATCATCTTTATTGGAACACTACAAATAAGCTTATAACCAAAAGTTCAAAATATTACTCACCTTATATAAGCGGAGTAAAAACAGGAACAACTGAGGAAGGCGGACGAAATGTAATATCCATGGCATCAAAAGACGGTTATAACTATTTTTTGGTAGTAATGGGTGCACCTATGGAAATGGAAGATGAAATATCCAGTTTTTATGAATCAAAGCGCATTTATGACTGGGTTTTTAATAACTTTAAGGTAAAAACAATAATTGAGAAAGGAGAAGTGGTAGGAGAAACAGGACTGCGATTGGCAAGCGATAAAAAAGATCATTTAAAACTAATGAGCATGGAAAGTATGTCTGCTCTTATTCCCGATGAAATAGATGTTTCCAGTGTTATTATGGAAATAAATGTACCTAAAATGGTAAACTGCCCTGTAAAAAAAGGGGATCATATAGGATATGCCGACTTTATTTTGGCAGGGGACAATATAGGACAGGTGGAAATAGTATCTGCGGAAAATGTGGAAGAAAGCAAAATAAAAGTTTATATGGACAAGCTTATGAAATTGTCCAGAACATATTGGTTTAAGTTTATCGTTGTTTTTATAATTACATCTATTATTGCTTATGCTGTTTTAACTGTTATTATAAACAGAAATAAAAGAAGAAGATAATGTTTTGTAACTACTTTGTAACTATTTGGATATTTATAATTCAAATAATTTTGATATAATTAACGGAGAAAATCCGAGAAAGAGGTAATTTGCAGTGAAAAGAAATAAAATTATTACAACCGCTTTGGCGCTTATAGTCACAGCCGCTATGATTCCATCAGCTACATTAAAAGCAGATGCAGCAGGATTTGACCCTAAATCCGTAGGTGGAACAGGTTCCAACAGTATTCCCGCATGGAAAGAAATTAATGAAGATGTTGCAGGTTGGATAAGAGTTCCCGGAACAAATATTAACTGGCCTGTAGTATTTGAAGAAAAGAACAACAAAACATATATAGATTTGGATTATTTTGGAAATAAAAATAAAAATGGTGTTATCTATGCCGATGGTTGGACAAAATTTGGAGATAAAAAAACCATGTCCAAAAACACTGTGCTTTACGGACATAACTGGAAAAATATTTCTGCAAACCCAAGAGTAACTGATCCGGGTGATGTTATGTTTGAACAGCTTGCATCATATCATCATTTGGATTTTGCCAAGAAAACACCTTACATTCACTTCTCCACAGAAGAAGCTAATATGACATGGAAAGTTTTTGCAGCATTCTATACAGAAACAAAGTTTAACTATATTGAATCCGACCCCAAAGATGAAACTTTTAAGCAAATCATCGAAACAGCTAAGAAAAAGAGTCTTCACAACTTTGATGTAGATGTAAACGAAAAAGATAAGATTATCACATTGTCTACCTGCACCAGAGCTTACGGTTCAACTGACAAACAACGTTTTGTAGTAATGGCAAGACTTATGAGAGACGGCGAAAAAATTGAAGAAGTAAATGTTACTGAAAACAAAAACTTTGAAAGACCAAAGCTTTAATTAAAAAACAATAATATAAACCATTCCCCGTGAATATTAATATTAGTAAGATACTAATATTATATTTACGGGGGATTTTTTGTGAATAAAATAGGATATAAGAGAAAAAAAGGAAGTTTTATAAATTTTTTGGTTGTTTTAAGTGTAGCAGGAGCTTTTTTTCTGTTAAAGACACCGTTTATTAATACTGTGTTGGGTATAAAATCAGAATTTTCGGAGAAAATAATATTTGCATCATTGCTTTTGGAAAAACCTAAAAAAACTGTGGATTATTATTGGGAAAATTACATAAGGCATGATGATGACTATGAAACAGACAAAAACAACTTTGAAAAAAATGAAAAACCCATTGTTGATTCTTTGGAAATTCCGCAAAAAGCACCTGAAATTTCTTCGTCAAAACCATGTACTAAAGAGAATATAATTTCTTCACAGCCTGAAACACAAAAAACACCTCCAAAAAAAACTCCTCCTATGATAGAACCTAAATACAGAGGTACAATTTTGGAACAACGTTTCGGAGGAGCAGATAATCAGTGCTTTGTAAAAAAAGACGGAGTATATATTCGCAATTACACAGATTTGACGGCAGAACAAATTTTGGGAATACTTGAAAAGAAAGCATCCATAAAATTTGAAAATACAACAGCTCCTCAGGTGCTTATCTATCATACTCATGCTACAGAAAGCTTTGAAGAATATGACAGCAAATATTATGATATTAGAGGTAATTGGCGTTCCACTGATAACAATAAAAATATGATAGCTGTGGGAGATGCATTGGAAAAAGCATTAAAAGCTAAAGGTATAGGAGTTATACATGATTATACTCATCATGATTATCCTTCTTATAACGGAAGTTACAGCAGAAGTGCCGAAACAGTAAAAAAATATTTGAAGGAATATCCCACCATAAAAGTAGCACTGGATTTACACAGAGATGGAATTGAAAGGGAAAATCATGAAATTGTTAAATCAAAAGCCGAAATAAACGGAGAAAAAGCTTCTCAGGTTATGGTTGTCTGTGCTTGTGATGAAAATCATCAAGTTCTGCCTTATTGGGAAGAAAACTTTCGTTTTGGTATGGATATAACTACAGCTTTGGAAAGCAGATATAAAGGTTTAACACGCCCTCTTTACCTTTGTAATGCAAGATATAATATGGATTTATCACAGGGACTGCTGATATTGGAGTTTGGCACTAATGCCAACACTGTGGAAGAGGCAAAAATTACTGCCAATGCAGTAGGGGAAGTATTGGGAGATTTACTTAAAAGTTACAGGGAGGAATAAATTATAAAAAAGAAAGTTTATCTGTTTATAAAGGGTTTTTGTTTTCAGCTCCTTGTTATATTGTTTGCAGTGGGATTTTTTATGATTGATATATCTAAAAGCAAGTATGAAATTTTTTCTGAAACTCCCGCTGTGCTTATTGAGGAAACAGAGGAAAAATACAATTTTGCATTACTGGGAAATGGGATAAGCATTGATAAAAACTTCATCTATGATGTGATAAGAACAATAGAAGATAAGGGGTATTTAATCCCTGCAAAATATAGGCTGATTTTACAAATTTTAAAAATAGGAGATATTATAGTCAGTGGTTAAAAATGCAGCAATAAAAAATATGGGACAGAACTTTAAGTTTTTCACTGATAAAATTTGCGTCTGAAAGCACACTTGGTGTGCAATAGGGGAATAAAACAAAATTGCAATAATGAAAAACGCGAGATAGAATTTGAAG
>JAHHUB010000011.1 GCA_020024175.1 Oscillospiraceae bacterium
ATAAATGTTATAAATTTATAAAATATAATTCAACGGAGGTTTGTAAAATGATAGAAAAATTGAAAGAAAAAGAATTAAAAGAACTTTATGAAGCAATTTTGACTTTAAAAAATGCGGATGAATGTGCCAAATTTTTTGAGGATCTTTGTACTATACCTGAATTAAAGGCAATTTCACAAAGATACCAAGTGGCAAAAATGCTTTCAAAAAAATGCGTTTACAGCGATATTGTTTCTGAAACAGGTGCCAGCACAGCTACCATCAGCCGTGTAAATCGTTCTCTTAACTACGGTTCTGATGGATATAAGATTGTTTTTGACAGATTGGGGCTTGATTAATGTATAATTCTTTTGCCGATTTTTATGATTCTCTCACTGCAAACATATCTTACGAAAATCGTGCTAAATATTTTAAAAAGCTTATTGAAAAATTTTATGGTGATGCAGAATTGGTTTTGGATTTAGCCTGTGGTACCGGAAAATTATCTTTTGAACTTGAAAAACTGGGTTATGATGTTACCGCTATAGATATTTCCGAGGAAATGTTAATGACAGCCCGTGAAAAAGCAGTGGTACAGGGCAGCAATATTCTGTACCTTTGCCAAGATATGTGTGAAATAGATCTTTATGGCACTATGGATGCGGTTATATGTGCTTTGGACAGCATTAATCATATCACAAATGGGGAAGATGTGAGAAAAACATTTTTGAGACTTACCAATTTTGTTTCCAACAATGGACTTTTTATTTTTGATGTGAACACATTATATAAACATCAAAAAATTTTGGGTAACAATGTTTTTATCTATGAAACCGACAATGTTTACTGCGTTTGGCAAAACAATTTATCTGAAGAAGATGACAGTATGGTAGATATTTGTCTTGATTTTTTTGAAAATGACACAGAAGACCCTAATTGTTATTACAGAAGCCAGGAAATTTTTTCTGAAAAGGCATATTCTGTAAAAGAACTGGAAACCTGGCTTAATGAAGCGGAATTTGATATAAAAGCTATCTATGATGAAGACAGTGAAAATCCCCCTTCGGATATTTCACAGCGTATTATCATAGTTGCTCAAAGAAGAAAAAGATAAGAATGAACAATGGCTGTCGCATCTGACAGCCAATATTTTCGGAGGAATATATGGGGAGAATAGTTAGATATATTTCAGAAAACGGCGGAATTGTGTGCTGTGCAGTTGATACAACGGATATGGTCAGCAAAGCAGAACAAATTCATCAAACTTCTGCCACTGTTACTGCTGCTTTGGGAAGAATGATGACAGCAACATCCATGATGGGCTATATGCTTAAAGGTGAGCATGACAATGTAACCACAAGAATAAACGGAAATGGCCCTGTAGGCTCTATTATAGCTGTTGCAGACAGCACAGGAAACACCAAAGGCTATGTAACCAATCCTATTGTGGAAATACCACTTAACCAATATGGTAAACTTGATGTCTCAGGTGCTGTAGGAAAAGAAGGTTTTTTAAATGTAATAAAAGAAATGGGGGAGGCTAAACCATACACAGGTGTAAGCCCCATTGTTTCAGGTGAAATAGCCGAGGATTTTACTTACTATTTTGCCAAAAGCGAACAAATTCCCACTGTGTGTGCATTAGGTGTATTGGTAAACACAGATTTAACAGTTATATCCGCAGGTGGGTATTTAATTCAGCTTCTTCCGGGTGCTACTGATGAAGAAATAGACAAACTGGAAGATAACATCAACAATATGGAACCTATTTCCGCCATGATTGAAAAAGGTATGACACCTGATGAAATTATTAAACTCGCACTTAAAGGATTTAACCCTCAGTTATTGGATGAAAGCAAAGTAGAGTTTAAATGTGACTGTTCAAGAGCAAGAATTGAAAAAGCCCTTATCAGTCTTGGAAAAGAAGCACTTCTCAAAATGGCTGATGAACAAGAAGATACACAGGTTGAATGCCATTTCTGCAACAGAAAAGAACACTTTACTTCCCATCAAATCAGGGAGTTGGCTAAAAGGAAATAGAACTTTTTAAAAACATAAAACTTTTTTAAAAAAAGTATTGACATTTAGATTAAACTATAGTATAATAACTATTGTCGTCAGGGAAACAACGACAATATGTGGGAGCATAGCTCAGCTGGGAGAGCATCTGCCTTACAAGCAGAGGGTCACAGGTTCGAGCCCTGTTGTTCCCACCAAAGCTTAGCGACAAATAATGCGGGTTTAGCTCATCTGGTAGAGCGCCACCTTGCCAAGGTGGAGGTAGCGAGTTCGAGCCTCGTAACCCGCTCCAAAAAAGCACATACTATACAGTATGTGCTTTTTATTTGTAATATTTAAATTTTTTTCTGAATTTATTCAAACTCTGTATACAACTTTAAATAAGTTATATGATAAAATGTGAATGTAAAAAATTATTTTTATTCAAAAAAGGAGTATACTATGAAAAAGATTATAGCAACACTCATATTATCTGCACTTATGTTGACAGCATGTTCTACAGACAAGCCAAACAGTGATACATCATCAGATCCAGCATCTGTTTCTTCATCATCTGAAGAATCTTCTTCATCAGAACCAGATACAGCTTCATCTTCTGAAAGTTCAGTTTCTGAAACAAGTGAAATAAAAGAATTCCCTAAATTTACTTCAAAAACAGTAAATGATGAAGATATAAGCAATGATGTTTTTGCAAAATATGATTTGACCATGATTAACATCTGGGCTACATGGTGTGGTCCATGTGTAGGTGAAATGCCTGAACTTGGAGAAATGCATAAAAATCTACCCGAAAACCTGAACCTTGTAACCATAGCTATTGACGCAGCAGACAGCAAAGAAGACATCATTAAATTTATGCAGGAAAAGAAAGCTGAAATGCCTGTCATAGTTCCAGATGAAACAATTACTAAGTTTTTAAAGGAAAATGTCAATGCAGTACCAACAACTATTTTTGTTGATAAAGACGGAAAAATAGTAGGTGATATAATCACAGGTGCTCCAAGTGAAGATGTTGAAAAATCATACAGAGCTGAATTTGACAAACGCCTTGAAATGATTAAATAAACTTTATAGTTAAAAATAACCCCTGTCGCTTAACAGACAGGGGTTATTTTAATATATTATCAATTTGGTTTTTTAGCAAAAATTATATCACGCCTGATGGCATTGTCAACTCTGTGCTCTAATTGAGAATATGCACCTTCCTCCAGCACTGCCAAACCTTCATCTTCCATTATTTTAGCAAATTGAGGTTTTGGGAAAACAAATGTGTTCCAGGAAAGAGCTATAACTCCGCCTGGTTTTAAGACTGTTTTCCAAGCGGGTAGACAGGCTTTAACCAAATCTTTTGGATTTCTGGTGAGGGAGGACTGTTTTTCATTTGTAACATTGCCATGCTGAACACCATAAGGCAAATCACCTACGATTGCATCAAAACTGTTTTTCTTAAAAAACTTGTCAGCATAAACAGAATTTCCTGCCACCATTTCCCATGTAATTTCCTTGTGATTTTTCAGATCCTCTTTTGATTTTGCAAAAATTACCGAATATCTCTTAGCGGTAAAAGATTTATTTTCACCACTTTGTTTCTGTGTAGAAATATTGTGCTTAAATTTTTCAGTTTCCAAATACTTTTTAAAATATGTAAACGATTCAGCGGCAGCTTTATCTCCAATTTCAATTCCACAGCTATTAATTCCTGCTGTGGCAGCCTCAAAAAGTGTGGTGCCTTTTCCTGCTATGGGGTCAAGTATAATTGCATTTTCATAGTTTACATTATCACAGGAACAGAGTGCTAAATTCAGCATCATTCTTGTGAAAAGTTCATTGGTTTTACCTGTATATTTAAGCAAACCACTGAGGTTTTCATCAGTTATTTTAGTGTTTGGCAACAAAACAGGAAGCATAAAATCGCTGCCGTTTATTTTTTCAATTTTATATACAGAAAAAACAAAAGACAGACGTGATACTATTTCTAAATCTTTTTCTGAAAGTTCATTTTCAGAAATAAATGTGAGATAATAAACTCCTGCAATTATTTCACCTTTAATTTCCAAAACCTTACATTCCATATTTTTTGAACAAATTTCCAGTTCCAATGCAGACAGGTTTTGTGATGTTTTATAGTAAACCCTGTTGTGTCCGGGATTTATAAGCAAAGCGTATTTATTCATATGTTACCTCAATATTTTTTATATTAACCAGACCATAAGATTATTCAGTGATACTGTCAATTTATAATAATTCAAAACAATATAGTATCAACTAAGTATACGAAATCATTATAACATAGGCATTTCACTGCGTCAATATAACAAAGATAAACTATTAATATTATATTAAATTTCCTATTGAATATTTTAAAATTATATGGAAATAATTTGATTTTCTCGTATATTTATGCTATAATATTACAGATATGCAGTGATAAAACACAGTTTAGCTCAGGAGGAAATTATGTCTGATAAATTCATTTTAAAATCAAAATATATCCCCACAGGCGATCAGCCAGAAGCTATTGATTCCATTGTAAACGGAATAAACAGTGGAATGAAGGAACAAACTCTGCTTGGAGTTACAGGAAGCGGAAAAACCTTTACAATGGCTAATATTATAGCTAAAACCAATAGACCTACTTTGGTTCTTGCCCATAATAAAACACTGGCAGCACAGCTTTGCAGTGAATTTAAAGAGTTTTTTCCTGAAAATGCTGTAGAATATTTTGTTTCCTACTATGATTATTATCAGCCTGAGGCATACATCGCTCAAACCGACACATATATCGAAAAAGACAGTGCAATTAATGATGAAATAGAAAGACTGCGACATTCCGCAACCTCATCACTTTCCGAGCGACGAGATGTTATCATTGTAGCCAGTGTTTCCTGCATATATTCATTGGGAGACCCCATCGACTACCGCAGTATGGTTATTTCTCTCCGCCAAGGTATGGAGAAAAACAGAGATGAATTTCTTAAAAAACTTGTAGAAATTCAGTATGAAAGAAATGATATAAATTTTACCAGAAATAAATTTCGTGTACGAGGGGATGTAGTGGAAATTTATCCTGCCTACACCTATGAAAATGCTTACAGAATTGAATTTTTCGGTGATGAAATTGACCGTATCTGTGAAATAAATCCTCTCACCTTTGAAATTAAAAATGTAGTAACCCATGTTGCCATTTATCCTGCATCACATTATATTGTGCCAAGGGAAAAAATGATAAATGCTATAAATGAAATCCGTCAAGAATGTGATGAACAAGTCAAATATTTTATAGAAAATGAAAAACTTATTGAAGCTCAAAGAATAGCAGAACGCACCAATTATGATGTGGAAATGCTGACAGAAATAGGGTTTTGCAAAGGTATTGAAAACTACTCAAGAATAATGGCAGGCAGACCAGCAGGAAGTATACCCTGTACCTTGCTTGACTATTTTCCGGAGGATTTTCTGCTGTTTGTAGATGAATCCCATGTAACTTTGCCCCAAGTACGAGCCATGAGTGCAGGAGATAGAGCCAGAAAAGAAAATCTTATTAACTATGGTTTCAGATTACCTTCTGCATTGGATAACAGACCTTTGAAATTTGATGAGTTTTACGATAAATTAAACCAAATTGTATATGTCAGTGCAACACCCAGTGAGTTTGAAAAAACACAAAGTAAAAACATTGTGCAGCAAATAATAAGACCTACCGGTCTGTTAGACCCCATAATAACTGTAAAGCCAATTCAGGGACAAATTGATGATCTTTATTCTGAAATAAATGAAACTATTAAAAAACATGAAAAAGTCCTTGTAACCACTCTTACAAAGAAAATGGCAGAGGACTTGACGGACTACTACGAAAATTTAGGAATAAAAATAAGATATATGCATCATGATATAGACACCATTGAACGCATGGAAATTATCCGTGATTTAAGACTGGGTGAATTTGATGTATTGGTAGGCATTAATCTTTTAAGAGAAGGACTGGATATTCCAGAAGTTTCATTAATTGCCATTTTAGATGCGGACAAGGAAGGTTTCCTCCGCTCAGAAACTTCACTTATTCAAACTATAGGACGAGCTGCCAGAAATGCTGAAGGCAGAGTTA
Source organism: Oscillospiraceae bacterium (assembly GCA_020024175.1). Classification (GTDB taxonomy): domain Bacteria; phylum Bacillota; class Clostridia; order Oscillospirales; family Ruminococcaceae; genus JAHHUA01. The sequence continues at coordinate 6,104 of JAHHUB010000011.1, forward strand.
TTATGTATGCTGATACAGTTACTCGCAGTATGGAAGCTGCCATATCGGAAACCTGTCGCCGTCGTGAAATTCAGGATAAATACAACAAAGAGCATGGTATTGTTCCTAAAACAATCCAAAAAGGTGTCAGAGATATTTTGGAAATATCAACAAATGAAAATAAGAAATCCAAATCTAAGACGAAATCAAATAAGAAGCTTTCTGCCAAGGAAAAGGAAGCACTTATACAACAATATACCCTTGAAATGAAAAATGCAGCTAAAATTTTGGAATTTGAACATGCTGCATATTTGAGAGATAAAATAGAAAAACTGAAAAACGAAAAATAACAGGAGATATTATATGTCTATTGATAAAATTGTTATCAAAGGTGCAAGAGAAAATAACCTGAAAAATATTGATGTAACAATTCCTAGAGATAAACTGGTGGTTTTTACCGGTTTATCTGGGTCGGGAAAAAGTTCTCTTGCATTTAACACTATCTTTGCTGATGGTCAGCGAAGATATATGGAAAGTTTGTCCTCCTATGCCAGAATGTTTTTGGGACAAATGGAAAAACCAAATGTGGATTATATTGAAGGTCTTTCACCATCAATTTCCATAGATCAAAAAACTACATCAAAAAATCCACGCTCCACTGTGGGCACAATTACGGAAATATACGACTATTTAAGACTACTTTATGCCAGAGTGGGTATTCCTCACTGTCCTATCTGCGGAAAAATTATCAAACAGCAGACAGTGGATCAAATGACCGATAAAGTTATGGAACTGTCCGAAGGTACTAAAATACAAATTTTAGCACCTGTGATAAGGGGCAGAAAAGGTGAACATACAAAAGTTTTGGACAGTGCCAGAAAATCAGGTTTTGTCCGTGTCCGTGTGGATGGAAGTATATATGATTTATCAGAGGAAATTTCCCTTGATAAAAACAAAAAACACAATATAGAAATTGTAATTGACAGACTTGTTGTAAGAGAAAATATCAAATCCCGTCTTGCGGATTCATTGGAACAGGCACTAAACTTTGCTGAAGGACTTGCTATGGTTGATGTAATAGATGGTGAAGAAATGCTCTTTTCGCAAAATTATGCCTGTCCTGACCATGGAATAAGCATTGAAGAACTAAGTCCCAGAATGTTTTCATTCAACAACCCTTTCGGTGCCTGCGAAAAATGTACAGGTCTTGGAACTATTATGAAAGTTGACCCTGATATGGTTATCCCAAATAAAAATCTCTCAATAAAAGAAGGGGCAATCAAAGTCAGTGGCTGGTATTATGCCGAGGGAGGAATTGCACAGCTTTATTATGAAGCTTTAGCCAAGAAATACAAATTTTCATTGGATACCCCTATAAAAGATTTAGACAAAAAGATAGTTGATATACTGCTTTATGGCACCAATGGCGAAAAATTCACCCGAAAAATCACTTCCGATAATACCAGCGGAACTTATGAAACTGATTTTGAAGGTATAGCCAACAACCTGGAAAGACGATTTAGAGAAACAAACAGCGACTGGATGAAAGAAGAAATTGCAGGCTATATGTCAAAGGAAAAATGTAAATACTGCGACGGTCAGCGTTTGAAAAAAGAATCTCTTTCTGTTTTGGTAGGAGGTAAAAATATCAGTGAATTTACCGATATGTCCATAAAAGAAGCATATGATTTTATAAACTCTTTGGAGCTTACCAAAATGGAAGAAATGATAGCTCATCAGATTATAAAAGAAATTAAGGAACGACTGGGATTTCTTAAAAATGTAGGGCTTGAATATCTGACTTTATCACGTTCTGCAGGTACTTTGTCAGGTGGAGAAAGTCAAAGAATCAGACTTGCCACTCAGATAGGTTCTTCATTGGTGGGAGTAATCTACATTTTGGACGAACCCAGCATAGGACTGCATCAATATGATAACGATAGACTTATAAAAGCACTTAAAAAACTACGGGATTTAGGCAACACACTTATTGTAGTAGAACATGATGAGGACACAATAAAGGCAGCGGACTATATTGTAGATATAGGACCGGGAGCTGGAATACATGGTGGAGAAGTTGTCTGTGCTGGTACTGTGGATGATATAAAGAAATGTGAAAAATCCATTACCGGTCAGTATTTAAGTGGTAAAAAGTTTATTCCCGTACCGGAAAAGAGAAGAAAAGGCAATGGTGAAAAACTTAAAATAGTAAAAGCTGCTGTCAATAATCTTAAAAATATAACAGTGGAAATTCCTTTGGGAACAATGACAGTAGTTACAGGTATTTCTGGCTCAGGCAAAAGCTCCCTTGTCAACGAAGTGCTGTATAAAGCTCTTGCTCATGAACTTAACGGGTCAAAGCATAAACCGGGAAAATGTGAAAGAATTGATGGCATAGAATACCTTGATAAAGTAATTGATATTGACCAGTCCCCCATAGGAAGAACACCTCGTTCCAATCCTGCTACATACACAGGGGTATTTACTGACATCAGAGAAGTTTTTGCCCAAACTAATGAAGCTAAAATGAGAGGATACAGCAGCGGAAGATTTTCATTTAATGTAAAAGGAGGCCGCTGTGAAGCTTGTGAAGGTGCAGGTATTCTAAAAATAGAAATGCACTTTTTACCTGATGTATTTGTTCCATGTGATACCTGCAAAGGAAAACGCTATAACAGAGAAACTTTGGAAATAAAATACAAAGACAAGACTATAAATGATATTTTGGAAATGACAGTTACTGAAGGGCTTACTTTTTTTGAAAATCACCCCAAAATAAAAAGAAAACTTCAAACTTTGGAAGATGTAGGTCTTGGGTATATTAAAATAGGACAACCTGCCACAACTCTATCAGGGGGAGAAGCACAGAGAGTAAAGCTTGCTACAGAACTTGCAAAGCGTTCTACAGGAAAAACAATTTATATTTTAGATGAACCCACTACCGGACTTCACACCGCAGATGTTCATAAACTAATTGATGTTTTACAGATTTTGGTAAATGCAGGCAATACTGTTGTTATGATTGAACACAACTTAGATGTAATAAAAGTGGCAGATCATATCATAGATTTAGGACCATTCGGAGGTGTAAACGGTGGTCAAATAGTCGCTGTAGGTACTCCAGAAAAAATAGCTGGCAACAACAAGTCTCTGACAGGCCAATTTTTAAAACCATTGCTGGAACGTGGATATTAATTTACATTAATTGGAATAGAGGAGACCTAATGCTGAAAAAATATAAAAATCAAATTATTTATATATTATGTGTAGTTCTGTCAGTGCTTTTTATTTTATGCTCATATATTTATATCAGAGAAAACGGAAATTTTGATATACACAAAACCGAAACAGTTATAGCCAGAGCAACAGTTACCTCCATATTGGAAAAAAGACAATCAAACAGTGTTTTAGGTGTTACGGATTATATCGACTTTACTGCCATAATTAAAGGTGGGTCAATGGATGGAGCAGAAGTTACTGCTACACAAATTAATGATATTTATACCGCAGTAAAAATGAAAGAAGTAGAAGTGGGAGATAAAGTCCTGCTTTCTTACTTGGATGATGCAGATAATGACTCAGGCTGGGTTATGGGTGAATATCTCAGAACTGATAAACTCATTATCCTGGGTATAATATTTATGATTTTACTTGTGGTATTCGGACACATTAAAGGTATAAGTACATTGTTAGCATTGGTATTTACCTGTTTGGCAGTATTTATAGTGTTGGTTCCATCTATAATAGGAGGACTGAATATATATTTCTGGACTATTGCTGTCTGTACATTTATTATAGTTATGACTATTATTTTGGTAAACGGAATTTCGGTAAAAAGTACTGTTGCTATGATAGGATGTTTTTCCGGAGTTACAGTTTGTGCTCTCATGACTATAATAATGGATAAGGTTCTGTTTTTAACAGGTATAGTTGATGATGATTCCACATTTTTGCTGCTTCTTCATAATGATCATTTAATAAATTTAAATGCTGTTGTATTTGCCAGCATAGCAATAGGTGCTGTAGGAGCTATTATGGATGTGGCTATTTCCATGGCATCATCTTTGTATGAAGTAAAATGTCAATCAGAAAACTGTACAGTTAAAACCATTATGCAAAGTGGTTTAAATATTGGAAGAGATATTTTGGGTACTATGTCAAATACTCTTATTTTGGCATATATAGGAAGTTCTCTTTCAACAGTTTTACTTCTTATAGCTTACAATTCCTCTTTTATACAGCTTTTTAACAGAGAAATGATTGTGGTGGAAATACTGCAAATTTTAGTGGGAAGTTTCGGACTTTTGCTGACAATTCCTCTTACAACTTTCTTCTCATCTATACTGTACACCAAAAAATTAAAATAATTTTTAATTTAAAACAGGCATATAAACCTTTAATAGCTATGGTTTATATGCCTGTTAAATTTTTTAATCACATCAAATATATTTATTCACTTGCTTCTTCAACAGTTCCCTCTGCCTGCATATATATTTTTTGCAGTTTTCGGAGAGTTTGCTCATCAGTATTCCACATACCACGCTGATTTGCTTCCAGCAGTCGTTCACTTAGGCTGTGGACAGACCATTTGTTAGCTGTTTCCATCCATTGACGGGTTTCTTCATCAAAAAGGAACTTTTCAGCTGCGGACTGATACATCCAGTCCTCGGCAGCATCAGCAGTTGCATCCCAACCGAAAAGATGATCTATTGCAATAACAATTTCCTGTGCACCTTTGAAGCCATGGCGTTTTAATCCTTCCAACCATTTAGGATTTAATATTCTGCTTCTGACAATGCGAGCAGTTTCTTTGCCAATATCTCTTGTAACAGGTCTGTCAGGGTCATCAGTATGTCCTGTCAAAGCTAACGGCATTTTTCCTGAATTTGCTTTTACACAAGCTACCAGTCCACCATGGTATCCATAGAAATCATCGCTTGAAAGCATATCATATTCCACATTACTTTCATTTTTTATGGTAACTGATACTGTAGACATACGGTTTTTGAACATATTTGGACGGTTTTCTCCATGGGATTTTTCTGTATAAGCATAACTGCTCCATGTTTCAAATACCTGAGCTAAGTCTTTAAAATCATTCCATTGACGGCTGTCAATAACTTTAGCCACACCTGAACCGTAACATCCAGGTGCGCATCCATATATTCTGGCATAAGCCATATCTTTGGCTTTATCTTCGGAAAGACCTTCAGCCATAAGATTTTCCATGTCTTTGCGAATGTGTTTTTTTACATAGTTTTTTTCATCTGGTTCATCCAAAGCTGCTACACAGTTTACAGCTTTATCCATCAGTGAAATTAAGTTTGGATACATATCTCTGAAAAGTCCCGAAATTCTGAGGGTAATATCCAATCTGGGGCGTCCCAGCTCTTCCAAAGGAATAGGTTCAACCCCTATAACTTTGGTGCTTTCTCCCAAATAAACAGGGCGAACACCGAGAAGATACAAACATTCGGCAAAATCTTCTCCACAAGTTTTAATGGTATTTCCTGCCCAAACTACCATAGCTATGCTTTCCGGATAATCGTTATTTTGAATACTGTATTCTGCAAGCATTTGACTAGCTAAGATTTTTCCTATTTCCCATGCTGCCCTTGAAGGAATTTGATTTGGATCACTGGCATAAAAATTTCGTCCTGTTGGTAATATATCCACATTTCCTCTTGTAGGGTTTCCTCCCAAAGAGGGTGGGACAAAATGTCCGTTGGTTCCTGCCATAAGATTTGTCATTTCGTCTGTAATATGATTGAGTTTATCACAAACAGTTTCGCACATAAACTTTAATGTAATTTTAAGATAAGCTGTAGAGCCAATAAAATTTTCCCTATTTACTGCGTTTTCCACTTCATTGGAATTGTAATCTTTTTGAGCCAGATAATCTGTAAGGCGTTTGGCTGTTTCAACAGCATTGTCATAAACCGACAAACCTGAAATTCCGTTAAAATCCTTTGTAGGACAATTTTTAACCTGTATTGGATCATATCCCTGTGCTGTTAAAATTCCATCATTTAAAGAGGGGATATTTCCGTTTTTTACCCGAACTAAAGTTCTAAGCATATTTTCATAAAGTTTGCCCTGAGGTACTGTACCAAAAATATGAAGACCATCTTTAACAACTGAATTTTTTAATTCACCCACCCAAATATGAATGGATTCTATAACTTTATCACTGTCTTTCTCAAAGTCATTTTCATTTAAATGTAAATCTTTAGTGATATTAACATCATTAGCCAAATTAAAAATACGCTTTGCCAAATCGGGAATTTGAGCAGGACGAAACTGTTTGGCCTGATGATACTCTTTTAGTGCTTCATCTATAACAGATAAGTTTTCATATGCACCTGCCTCATCAAGAGAAGGAGGCATATGATCTAGTATAACAGCACATCCTCGTCGTTTAGCCTGTATTCCTTCTCCTGTAATGCCTATATGGTATGGATACATATGTGGCATATTTCCAATACATAAGTCTGTATAACACTCTCGACTTAAACCCACTTCTTTTCCCGGCAGCCATTCAACTGTTCCATGTGTTCCAATATGGTATATTGCATTAGCCTTAAATACATCTTCCAAATATCTGTAATAGGCAATATAACTGTAAGGAGGAACTGAATCAGTGCTGTGATAAAGTTCTGTAGCTTGTTCTGCAAAAGCTCTGGAAGGCTGAAGACCTATGAAGATATTTCCGTTTATAATTCCTGGAAAAAGGAATTTGTTATCTTCTGTCATAGCTTCTCCGGGTGCCTCACCCCAGCGGTTTATCAGTTCTTTTTTTACTTTATCGCTACAATCACCAAACCATTTTTCCCAAATTTCCGGGTTTGCAGTTGCGGCAGCTCTTTTTGACATTTCTTCTTCTGAAATCCAGCGTATATCATTGGTCAATCCTTCTGTCAAACGCTTTGCAATATCCTGTCCGTCTTTAAAATCATATTCTGTATAAATACCCTGTTTTTGCAAAGATTTTATAATTTGATATACACTCTCAAAACTATCTAGTCCTTCTGCACATCCAAGTTTGGCATTCCCATGAAAAGTGTTAAATAAAATCGCTATCTTTTTTTCTTTTTGGGGGAGAAACCCCAGCTTTGCCCAGTTGAGTGCTAATTTGCATACCCTGTCAATTCTGTCTTCCATAGGTATAAAAATTTTGCATTCCACACCATCTTCTTCATGTATAATTTGACAGGCACAGGGTACAGTTATAATCTGTCCATCAAGTTCAGGCTGAAAAATTGTATTTGTAATGGACATATTATCAATTCCCTTGGAAGTTTTTTCATAATCTTCCCTGGTTAAGCGAGTGGTCATTACTTGAAGAGCAGGGACATTCCATCCTTCAAAAACACTGTTTGAAATTATATGGCTTCCATCTCCCGGCCAACTCATATGGGTTAGAGAAAATCCTGCCATAACCAAAATAACCTGTGGCAATTTTTTGCTTTCCCATGTAAAGTACCTATCCATTGCATGGCGTATACCCAGTTGTTCATCTTCATTATTCGCCATTCGGGTAAATAGTGGAAGGGGGATTGCCCCCAATTCTTCCAGCTTATTTAAAACAGCACATATATGCCGGGTATTTCCGCTCATAATTTGACTGTGCTGTAAAATTAAACCTATAACTGGAGCTTTGTGTTTTGCGGCATGGCGTCTGAGAGCTATACATTCTTCCTTGCTTAAAATTCTGCCACAGGAGAAAAATCCTTCATCAACAGGTGGAATAGGTTCTGGCACTAAACACTTTGCTCCAAATCTCTCTGAAGCTATTTGAAGCAGCATACCTGTTATATTTTTTTCTCCTCCAAAAGCAAAATATTTTTGCAATCGTCTGTATTCTTCCTCTTTAAGACCTGAATCAGGCAAGAGCTGAGCTACTTCATCCGGGAGAGATGACTCAAAATATACAGGCATTTTATTTGTAAGAGTTTTCCAAATATTATCGAAATCAGGTAAAGTCTGCACTCCACCATGAAAATACACAATACCATAATCACAATTTTCAGCTTCAGACAAAAAATTCGGAACTTTTTCCGGGTTAGCCACCAAATCCCACACGGAGAAACAATGTCCATTAATAAGTCCCGGATATTTTTCTTCTGTTTTACGCAAAGCGCGTTTTACATTCCAAAGTCGGTCTTCAGTAGCAATAAGACAAAGAATATTAATCATAGATTTTCCTCCCATTCTTTATTAAATATATGGTGCATTTGACAGGTAAGGGAATTGGGTTTTTGTTCAATTCCAATTCTCATAGCAGGACAGCCACCTTTGCAAAGAGAAAAAGAGGGGCACTTCATACAGATTGAAGGAGGAGCTAAATTTAACTGACAGCGCTTTTTTTTCGGAAGTCCGTTTTTGATATTTCCCAAAAAGCACAGTGAATTTCCAATCATTGAAGAACATGGCCAGCAATCTCCATTACCATCAACTGCCATTGATTTTTCTGTTTGAGCATAGCAGTAAATACATTCATCAGAGGGATAGCAATGACGGTTTGTCAATCTGTCCCATTCTCTAAGATGGATGGAAATTTTTGCATGACGCAGCTCTTTGTATTGTGAAATAAGGCTATGTAGTCCTTTTTCCAGTGCTTTTGGGGAGGGAGAGCAATCATTTAAAGCTGCTCTGCCTATTGGGCGACATAAATCAAGTCCTATTCCTGCTATATTTCCCAAATATAAAGCAACATCTAAAATTCGATGTAAATTTTCTGCATTGGCTGATGAAATTACTGTGGTAATATTACAACGCAGATTTTGCTCAGCTAAATTATGTATTCCCTCGGTTATTTTTTCATAAGTGGGAGTTTTGTCAGGAAATACTCTGAAACGATTTTCATTTCCTATTCCATCCAAACTGACTCCTACAGCACAGTGATAGCTGCTCAGTTTACTGCATATTTCAGGAGTCAGCAAAGTCCCGTTTGTCTGTATGGCTAAAATAAGATTTCTGTTTGTTTCTTTGCCAAAATGATATATATCTTCTATTACATGAAAATTAAGCAGAGGCTCTCCTCCCGTAAATTGGATATGCAAGGTTTCTCCAGGTTTGCAACATAAATTTACTGCTTTTATAGCTGCTTCAGAAGTCATATCCGGTTTAGGCTGATCAGCAGCATAGCAGTAAGTACATTTTAAATTGCAGCGTTCAGTAATTCTAAGAATAAGGGACTCTATTTTATCCATAAATACTCTCCTTACTGCCTATAAGTTGAGAATAACTATGCACAATGCTTTGAAGGCTTTCTTTGTGAAGTTCATCAACTTTATAGTAGTCTGCACCCATACTTTGAGCTATTTGTTTGGCGATATGCAAAGAAACAAACTCTTTTTCCGTATCTATTACAACTCCATGAATCCCGTCATTGTGTATACACTGAGCCATTTTTAATGCGTCATCTATAGGGTCATTACTTAAAAGAGGGGAGTTTGCACGCCCATCTGTTACCAAAACAATCATAGGTAATATTTCAGGATCTTTCAGTTTTCTTGCTTTTAATAATTGCCATGCCTGATAAAGTCCTGAGGCTAAGGGCGTTTTTCCGCCTGTAGACATATTTTGAAGCTGCTTTTGAGCCAATTCAACACTGTTTGTAATTTCCAGTAAGGTTTGGGCTTTTTTATTTCTAAAGGATACAAGTCCTATTTTATCCCTCTTTTGGTAAGAGTCCATCAACATAGAAAGTATAGTTTCCTTGGTAACTTTCATTCGTTTTTTTGCACCCATTGAGCCACTGGCATCCACTACAAATACTATAGTTGCCCCAACATGGCTTTCTCTTACTTTGTAACGCAGATCACTGTTAGTTAAAGCCACTGCACTTTGATTGTGATTCCTGCTTTTTTGATAGGGAGCTGCCGCTCTCAAAGTGGCATCTATAGCTAGGTCCCGACTTTTAGGTGAAAGTAGGGGAGTATATGCCGCATAGCGTCCCTTGTTTGAACCGCTTTTGGTTTTGGCACGTCTTCCACTGCCTTGCCTGAATACTCTGTCCTTTGGCAAAGCAGGCAGGGCTGATATAAGAGAAATAACTTCACCTTTTACTTGCTGTTCTTCAGCTAATGTTTCTGTATCATTTTCCAAAGGAGGTGTTTCAAAAGATTCTCCATCATTTCCATGCTGTTCTTTTAAAGAGGGAAGTTCTCTATCCTGGGATTTTGGGTTTTCTTCCTGGTTTTGTTTTTTCTGAGCAGAATTTTCTTTTTTGTTGTCATTTTGATTTGAGGAATTATTTTCAGGTGATTCTGTTTCTTCTTCTTGTTTTTTTCTGTGAGGCAAAACATAAAAAGCAGCTTCTTTTAAATCATTGGCTGTAATATAATCTCTGCCTCCCCATACTGCCACAGCTTTTGCTGTATGAATTAAAATAATTTCACATCGGTTTCCCTGAGAACCTGATGTCAGTGCGTATTGTGCAGCTAAAGTGCGGATATTTGCGTCAACAGTTACAGACAGAATCCGCTCTTTAGCATTTTTTATTTTATCAAAAATAATTTTATTTTCTTTTTGCCATTTTTCGCAGAATTTTTTTGGATTTTTTTCATATTCCATACGGCGGTGTATAATTTCTGACCTTTTATCCAAATCTTCTTCACCATTTACATTGACATAAAGTCCAAATCTATCCAAAAACTGGGGACGAAGTCTTCCTTCTTCAGGGTTCATTGTTCCTATAAGTACAAAACGGGAAGAATGAGTAAAACTTATACCTTCTCTTTCCACATGGTTTTCGCCGTACTGGGCAGTGCAGATTAATGTGCTTACAATACTGTCGGGAAGCAGATTTACTTCATCAGCATACAAAATATTTCCGTCAGCTTTAGCAAGAATACCTTCTGAAAACACTTTCGTACCATCTTTTACTGCTTTTTCAAAGTCGATAGACCCCACCAACATATCTTCAGTTATGTTTAAAGGCAGTTCCACTGTTTTTTGATCACAAATTTCTGCCAGTCCCCGTACCAATGTAGATTTTGCAGTTCCTTTTTGACCGCATAAAAGAATACCGCCAATGGAGGGATTTATCATATTGTAAATAAGTGCTTTTTTGACTTGTTCCTGACCTACAACAGCGGAAAAAGGATAGGCATTTCTAATCATCCAGCACACTCTCCCAATTTTCTGGCAATCCATCAGCTGTTTCAAAAGGCATACGGCGCATACGATGAGTCAGTACCATAGGAGCACAGTGAATAAGATGTTCTCTTGTTACTGTTTTTACACCTTCAAAAGCTGCCAGAGTACAGGCGGTTTTCAAAAGAGTTATATCTGCACGATGTCCGTCCACCTGCAAAGCAATACCAATTTTGGCAGCATCACGATATAGTTTTTCAGGAATTTCCACAAAAGGCAATTTCTCCTGAGCTTCAGCTATTTTTTTCTTTAATTTGTCCTGTTCCGATTGCCAAATGGCACAAAAATCCTCAGAATTTTTTTCGTACTCCAAACGCCTGCGAATTAACTCACTGCGGTCTTTAATTTCTTGTTCACCATGTATTTCCACAACTAAACCAAATCTGTCCAGCAACTGAGGACGCAGATCACCTTCCTCAGGATTCATGGTTCCCACCAGCACAAATTTTGACGGATGGCTGTAACTTATGCCCTCTCTTTCCACTGTATTTACCCCCATAGCAGCACTGTCTAACAACACATCCACTATATGGTCATCAAGAAGATTAATTTCATCCACATATAATATGTTTCCATTAGCTTGTGCCAAAAGTCCCGGTTCAAATACTTTTTCCCCGTTTTTAATGGCTTTTTCCATATCTAAAGAGCCCACAACTCTGTCCTCTGTAGAACTGATTGGCAGTTCCACCACACATCTTTTATAGGGAACTGTTTTAGGATTTATTTTTTTCATACATTCTTCACACAGGTTTGGGCTATCCGGCTGACAATGAAAATGACAGCCATCAATAACTTCTATTTCATCCAGCAAATCTGTAAGGGCTCTTACAGCAGTTGACTTGGCAGTCCCTTTTTCTCCTCTTATCAAAACTCCTCCCACAGCAGGATTAATCAGGTTTAATATAAGGGCTTCTTTCATTTCATTTTGTCCGACAATAGCTGTAAACGGATAATTTTCCCTAATATACATAAATTCCTCCAAATTTTAAAATAATCAGTTTTTATATTTATAATACCTTTGAAATTTGAAAAGTAATTTTTTTCAATGAGTATTTTTCTTATGTGTAGAAAATCAATGTTTTAAAATATTAATAAAATTGCAAAATATTTATATACCTATAAACGCGGAGGACATTTCTATGTCCTTCCGCGTTTATAGATAGCTTATTATTTTTAAAAATAAAAAATTGTTTTAGAATTTTACATCAGGATAAATAAGTTCTGCCAATACCTTATAGGATTCTCCATATCTGCGGTTTGGACGATATTGGAAAAGAGATTTTGGCAAATAGTAAACTTTATTTTCCTTTACAGCTTTAAGATTATTCCATACAGGATTATCTTTCACATTCGCTTCCAGTTTTGTTCTGGCCTCTTCTTCAGAACTTACACACTGAACTAAAATATAATCAGGGTCTTCTTTATATATTTCTTCCAAAGAAATTTCTATCATATTAGCAGTTGCATCAAGATTTGGGTCAGCTATATTTACAGCATGAAGTTCTTTAAGCAAAGAACCTGTATCAGTCAGGGAAGTATTGGCATTTATTTTGTCATCTTTGGGAATAATGGAAAGAACTTTTGGATTATTTTCTTCAGGTGCTTTCATAACAACATCAACAACCTGTTCCAAAACTCCTTGAGCAATTTCGTCCCAAAGCTCAGGTTTACTGTTTAAATTGGAGAATACTTTAAACCAACGCAAATAATCTTCCAATCCACTGTAATTAATAGCAATAACAGGTAT
>JAHHUB010000110.1 GCA_020024175.1 Oscillospiraceae bacterium
TATAAGGGCTGGTTATTTGATGATGGAATTTAAAAACGAATTCTGTTATATTACAGTAGAAGACTGCATGAATATTGACTATATTAGAAACGCCCATATCATTAACCCAAAGAACTTTTCACAGCAAAGTTTTCATAAAGTGTTTTTAATTACAGTAATTTTACAGGATAAAAAATTCCAAATTGCTTTAATAGGTGATGGATACAGCATTTTAAAGCAATGTGCAGTATTGAAAAACAATATCCTTACTGTTTTGCAAAATAATATGATTGTACAAATTGACATTACCAATGGCTCATTAATCAGATATAAAGATTTAGAGTGGTTTGGATGTAATTTTGAACTGCATAAACTGGAAAAGGATTACCTGATCTATGGTGAAGAATACATAGTAAGATTGGATAATGAGTTGAAAGAAAAATGGAGATTTTCAGGAAAGGATATTTTTGTATCCATGTCAGGAAAACAACCGTTTGAACTGGGAAATGATTCTATAAAATTGTACGACTTTCAGGATAATTTTTATGAAATTGATTTTTCGGGGCAGCTAATTGCAAAATCATATGTTTAAATTTTGCTGTTATAAACTAAAATCACTTGAGGGCATAGTGGACTGCAACCTGAGTAACATCTTAGTATGCCCAATAAAATTTAATCTGAAAAAATATGTTTATAAAAAATAAAAGAGGATGATTATTTTATGAAAAGAGTATACTGTGATAACTGGGAAGAAGGAAAAGATAATGGTATTGAGATATATGATCCTTCCTGGAATGAAGTTAGGGAGCTAATTTTGCAATTGGATAACAGGAAAAAGACGCTTGTCACATTCGGCGACGAGGATATGGGATATTACATGGCCATTGGGGGTGGCTGCGGTCAATACATACTGTATCTTTCTTTTGAAGACGAAGAGCAAATTGTTGAACTGGTCAATTCCAGGGAAACGGAAGCATGTTATGTTGAGTTAGTAGTTGGAGGACAAAGAGGTGACTATCCTAAAAATTCATGTATAAATCTGGAAAAGGTTTTAATGGCAGCAAAAACATTTTTTGAGACTCAAACACCGGATAACAGACTTTTATGGAATGAATAATTTTTATTCTATACATAATAGATTATTTCATTTTTCATAGGTACAAGCAAGTATGGGATGGTATTACAAGTGGTTGTTTAAATTATCGCCCTTTAAATTGGAAAGTGTTAATCTGTTTATTAAGAATTGAAATATCACAACATAATTTTGAGGAGGTAGGGAACATGATTGATTTTAGTGATATGTTTGAATCTATATACTTTACTTGGCTTATTTGGGATTTTTGCAGAGGATCCTCTTTATGTAATATTCCGTTTCTTAATCTAAAACTTCACATCACCATACGCAATGAAAAACTTGCAAAGCTGCTGATATATCAGCAACCTTTTTCCAAGGAGATCCAACATGAAATGGGAATTATGGGGATTGTTTCTCATTTGACTATAATTCCACCAACTATTTATTTTTGGCTCAGGGATGGGAAATTTCTTTTTATCACAGAATCAGGAATAGAGCCATGGTTTGGTGTTTATGTGTTTCTCCGACTTATGTGGCTTAGTCTAAATATATGTATTGGAAAATTTTTTCAATGGTTAAATCAGCAGCGGCAGGAAGCTGCAAGACGAAAATGCCCTAAAATTACTCATATTATATGGGATGAACATACATCAAATGAAACAGAGAAACAGGCAGAAGAAGTTTTTTTAAATGCTGATAAAATCTTTTGGGACTATGAAAGTCAGAAAATGTACTATAAATGTGGAGATAATCTGCTTACACTAACTGCAAAGGGCGAATTTATCAGCCTTACAGCAGAGGGTTATTCTGATTTTGTACTGATGCTTATGCGGACTGCACTTTGTATATCCTCTGCAAATCAGAAAGAAAAAAATTAGAGTGGGAGAAATAACATATGTCAAGAAAGCAATTATATTCCAGAACTTCTGCATATATAATCAATGCATTAGTTCCTGTCATCATTTTGGTGATTTTCCAGATTTTTCCCATAATTAAATTAATTACTGACGGATTAGATTCAGATTCAATATTGTTTTTTAAACTGATATTCATTGCAGAAACAGTCTTGCTTTTGGTGTATAGAAAATATCTTTTGGATATACTTTTAAAAGATACAGAAGTCTTTTATGGAAAAGTTCTGTCATTTAAAAGACTGCCGGGAACAAGAGCACAGGATTCTCTAGAGACATGCCGATTTGAATTGACTGTAGAAAACGAAAATTCCAGCAGAAAGTTTATCATATTTCCGGAACCGCTCAAGCAGCTTTATCATACAGATATTTTGATACAAACAATGATGAACTGTGTTGTACATTTTGAATATCTTAAACGAACTAAATGTGTTGTGTCAATTATTTACATAGAAGCTGAGAATACCCCTCTCTCAAAAAAACAATTAACCAAAAAAGAACGGCAATTACATCAAAAAAAAGAAATACTTAAAAGAACTATTAAAAAACAGCAATAGTTTGTTAATCATAGGACAAATATACATAATATAAATACTACTCTGTTGCCTTAAAAAGATAACCCAACAGCTATAGGATAAACAGTGGTTATGACAAGATTTATTAATGATTTTGTGATATAATTTAATAATTAAAAGGGTTAGATAAATAAAACAGATTAAACAAATGATATTTCAGATTTGATACAGTTTCTACACCATCTAAAATCTAATAAATACAGATTCATAAGGAAGGAATATATGATATGAAAAAATTTACAGTATTGATTATGTCAGTTATATTATGTTTGTTCTTTGCAAGCTGCAACGAAAAAATAAGTATTAAATTCCCTTTTGAGTCCTCTGATGTGGAACAGATAGAGATGTTTCATTATTTTAATCCCGCAGAAGCTGAGAAAAAAATAATTACCAATTCTGAAGATATAGAAAATATATACAATGTTTTTGAGGGTATTTCTCTAAAAGACAAGGCAACAGAACCTGTAGCAGGTGGTTCTGCAACCAGCTTTCGGTTTTATCTTTCTGATGGTACTTCTTATGAGATAATATACTCTGAAATTGCTGTGAAATCCGGAAGAATAAAAACGACAGGCATGGAAAAAGACTATTTTACTTCTGCCAATATTGGGGCAAGTTGGAAAGACTATAATTATGAAACAATTAATGCATCAGAAGATGAGTTACCCTCACTTTATTCAAAACAAAATTCAGAAAAACCCGAATATGATGTAATTCCAATGGTTATGGTAAACAATAAACTTTACTATGATACAGGAAAAGAAAGCAGTATAGATGGTCGTTGTGGTGTAATGGATGGAGAAATAACTTCAACTGTTGATGGTTCCCAAATACCTACAGAGAATAATCAGTCTAATTTTGGAACAGGCTTTGAATACCAATATGGTGCTAATGATACAATAGAGATTTTCATGAATGGAAAATGGATTGTTTTTGAACATAGAGAAGGCACTGGAAGTCAAGTACGATTTGGAAACCGTATGGTAAACGCGGACAAACTTTCTAAAGAAACCATTGAATGGCTGGCGTGGTATAATAGCTTGTCAGAAGAACAACAAAAGGCTATAAGTTATATACCACCTGATTTATATGACGAATTTGATTTTGCAGATACAGAAGATGCTGATGCTCCAATAACAGAGTGATAGCTGAAATAATACAAGAAAATATACCGTTGATTTACACCGTTGTGTGAGAAATCAGCGGTCTTTTTTGTGTAAAAAGTCAAAATAAAATATAAAAAAAGATAATGGCAAAGGAAAAAATCTAAAAAGAATTAGTGAAAATACAGTTTTTAAAAAGAAGTATAAAATAGTAAAAACAGAAACTATAAAAAATGTTATAATTTTTTTATAACAGCCGCACATTTTATATACCTAAACCGTTATACATAGTGAAAGGAGGTTTTGAGAGTGTTCATAGACTTGGAGGAACAATATGATAAAATATATCACTATTGTTATTTTAAAGTTCACCAAAAAGAAACAGCGGAAGATATTACTCAAGAAACCTTTCTTCGATTTTTTGAAAGCAGTAACTATATAAACACAGGGAAAGCAATACAATACCTATATACCATTGCCCGTAATCTTTGTATAGATGAATACCGCAAACAGAAAAAAGAAGTATTAGATTACGAAACAGTTGATATTTATTCCGAGGATATGATAACCCAAATTTCTGTCAGACTGGCATTGTCGCAGTTAAGTGAAACTGACAGAGAACTGCTGTTACTCCGCTATGTGAATGAAGTACCGATTTCTGTTATCAGTAAGTTATATGGAATTTCAAGATTTGCTGTCTATCGTAAAATTTCACAGGCAGTTAAAAACTTAAAAGGGAAACTTGGAAAGGAGGATTTTATATGAATAAAGAATTAAAAAGAGCCTTGAAAAAAAGCTTTGAAGTTCCTGAGCCTGTTAAAAAGAAAGCATTTTTACGCAGTATTCCAAAGCCGTCTATCAGCGGCTTTGAATTTGTATGTACACAGGCAACATATATCCGCAAATGGGTTTGGGTGATTTCATTTCTGATTTTTGCTATGGCTTTTGTTGGCTTTAAGTGGATAGGAAAAAATCTGATTTGGTGTATTTCTTCCTTTATGCCATTACTTGCTTTGGCAGTTCTTACAGAGTGTGGCCGTGCTGAATTTTACAAAATGGCTGAGTTTGAGTTATCCACCCGTTTTTCTATGAAAAGTGTTGTGCTGGCACGCTTGGGAATTATAGGTATCTCTACTTTGATTTTACTGTGTGCAGTTACTCATTTTATTGCTGTAAACAACAAAATTACAATTTTTAAAACAGGTGTTTATATCATTTGTCCTTATCTGCTTACAGTATTTCTTGGATTTTGTGCAGTTCGCAATATTCGTGGAAAAGAAAGTTTTTATGTCTGTATAGGTATTGCAGTGGCAGTCAGTGGTGCAAATGTTATTATGCCTCAAACATTTTTCATGCTTTATGAGGGACAAAATTTTATCTGGTGGATTGGAGCGTTTGTGATTTTGTTTATTGGTACAACAAACCAATGTTATAAAATGATAAAACAAAGGGAGGAATTAGTATGGAACTTGTAATTGACAAGTTATCAAAACAGTATAAAAATAAAATTGCAGTTGACCGCATCTCAGTAAAACTCCAAAAAGGTGTTTATGGCCTGCTTGGTGCAAATGGGGCAGGAAAGACAACACTTATGCGGATGATTTGTGGTATTTTAATGCCTACCAGTGGAACCATTTCATTTGATGGCATGGATGTAAGTGAAGAAAATTACCGTTCTATTCTTGGCTATCTTCCACAGGATTTTGGATATTATCCTGAATTTACAGGACAGGATTTTCTTTTGTATATGGGGGCACTAAAAGGACTTGGAAAAACTCAGGTAAAACGGAAAGCAAATGAACTTATGCAGTTGGTATCTTTGCAGGAGGTTGCAAAAAAGAAAATAAAAACTTATTCAGGTGGTATGAAACAAAGATTAGGTATTGCACAGGCA
>JAHHUB010000111.1 GCA_020024175.1 Oscillospiraceae bacterium
GATAATAGCAACATGCATACCTGAAACGGCAATTATATGTATTACACCGCTTTTTCTCAAATACCCTTCTAAATTTCGGTCAATAATGTTGCGGTTGCCTACAGTCATAGCGGAAACTATTGCCAAATTGTCATTGGAAAGTTGTTTTTCTAGGTTTTGTTTTATATAAAGATTTGTTAATACAGATTTTTCCGTAATGGGATATGTATGAGAGGATATAATTTCGGGTTTTGATGCTAAAGTTCCGGTAAAATAAATATTTCTTGAAAGGTAATACTTTGGAGTATCAGTGCTGAAGGGAATGTCAGCTTTAATTTTAACTTTAAAATATTCGCCCTGCTTTGCTGTATCTTGGTCGAAACTTCTTAGGAGACAGTAAGAAGTTTTGGTTAGACCCTGAGAATTTGGTATGTGAATTTTGCAGTTTAAATATTTTATATTGTTTTTGATATAAGTATTACAAACCAATCCCTCAACTTCAAAAGTTCTTCCCGATAGTTTTAAATATGGGTTAGATACGAAAATATTGAATATAATCACAGAATTTATGGCTAAAAATGAAAATAAAATACCTGCAGAAATTTGCAGGTATTTTTTATGGTACAAAAACACAAGCCCAACTGCCAAAAGAGAAACTGAGATTGAATATAAAATATTCATGTTTAGATTTACTGCCAAAAGGCAGGTAAGGGAAAATATAATTCCACAATATAAAAGAGGTCTTTTCAAGGATTTCACGCTCTGTTCATAAATATGTTTAAAAATATGTAAATTACATGATGGTGTGTAAAAATAATAGTGTTTTAGGGGTAAAGTCTATATGGGATAGGAGATATTTTTCACTGGTATCTTTTAAAATTTCCAGGGATTTTTCGGAAAGTGAAAAAGAAAACAATTTATCAAAAGGACTGTATATAATATGCTCATATACAGATTTTAAAAAGAAAAAGGATTTTTTATTTTTTTCCAAAAATTTAAGACAATTTAAAATAAGCCTTAAATATTCATGGGAGTTGTTGTCTACAGGGGATAAAACAGAGGCAATTTCACAAAAATAAGATGCCAGTGAAATTTTTTCAATGCTGTCACGCAGTCCGAAAAAAACATCTATAACATCTGCATTCTCGACCCAATAGTTGTCCTTTTTTTCAGTCAGCACAAATCTGCTGTAACAAAATAACTCTGTGGAAGATGCAAAACGGCTTTTGGGACTTTTTGCACCTTTTGCGTAAGCTGTAACAACACCATGGTCATTTGTTAAAATAAGCAGTATTCTGTCACCTTTAAAGGGTTTCTCTTTTATTATAAGTCCGCTGACTGTTATCTCCATTCTGTGAATTTTCTCCTTCGTTGTTTTCCTTTTGTTCCATTTTGATATAGTTTAAGTAGTCTGTGATTTTACCAGTTTGTTCAAATTTTATCCAGTATTTATTTTCCATAAGATTACCCCTTATATTAAAATTCTGTTATTAGTTATATGTAGAAATTATTATAATATAAGAGGTAAAATTTTCTAAGGTTTATTCAAATCCCAGGTTTTTAATAACGGTTTCTCGATTTCTCCAGTCTTCTTTAACTTTAACCCAAAGTGTCAGGTTAATTTTTATATTGAGGAAGCTTTCCAAATCAGCTCTGGCAAAACTGCCGATTTTTTTAAGCATCTGACCCTGTTTTCCAATAATCATACCCTTATGGCTTCCTCTCTCACAGAGAATAGTGGCATCTATATCAATGATTGGTTTGTCTTTTCTTTCTTTCATACGGTCTATTACAACGGCAGTTCCATGGGGAATTTCGTCATAAGTGCATCTGAGTATTTTTTCACGGATAATTTCAGCGGCAATAACTCTTTCCGGTTGGTCGGTAAGTGTATCATCCGGGAAAAAGTGAGGAGATTCACAAGCAAATTTTTCGATTTCATCCAAAAGTTCATCTATGCCCTGTCCATGTAAAGCAGAAATAGGTACAACTGCATCAAAGTCAAAAAGTTTCATATATTCCTGAATTTTAGCCATAAGTATGGTTTTATCTTTTATAAGGTCAATTTTATTTATAGCCAAAATAGCGGGCATATGGGATCTTTTCATGTTTTCAGTGAGATTTCTTTCAGCATCACCAATTTCTTTTTCGGCATCCACAACTAAAACAGCAGCATCTACATCAGCAACAGATTCATTTATCTGCTTTACCATATATTCACTGAGTTTATTTTTTGGATTGTGAAGTCCTGGGGTGTCAATAAAAACAAATTGTGTTTCATCTTTTGTCAAAACACCCATTATTTTATTTCTTGTAGTTTGTGGTTTATTTGATACAATAGCTATTTTTTCTCCTATGAGTTTATTCATAAGTGAAGATTTTCCTACATTAGGTCTGCCTACAATGGCAATAAATGCAGATTTTGTATCATAATGATATTCTTTGTAATTAGTTTTATTTCCCAAGTTGTTCTCCTTTTTTATTAAAGCATTTCATAAGCTACTTCTCTGGAAACTCCCAGTTTAGTCAGGACTGTTTCTTCTTTTTCACGCATGGTGGCAGCTTCAATTCCTCCGTTTACATGATCATATCCCAACAAATGAAGCATGGAGTGAACTGTCAAAAACGCAACTTCACGCTGAAAACTGTGGCCGTATTCTTTAGCTTGTTCTTCGGCTTTTTCCATGGAAATTGCAATATCACCCAAAAGAATTGCCTGTGTTTCTTCATTTCTGTCAAAAACACCGTTTTCTCCCAATGGGAATGACAAAACATCTGTAGCTTTGTCTATATCTCTGTATTCTCTGTTTAATTGTCTTATTTGTGAATTATCCAAAAATGTAACACTTATTTCTGCATTGTCATCATGACCTTCCATTTCCAATACAGCATGACAACACCTTCTTATCAAAAGACGAGTTCCTGATGGTATTTTAATTTTCTTTTGTTTATTTGTGATTAATACTTTTAATCCGGCCATTTTTTATGGTTCCTTTCTTAATTTTTTGATTTGTGTTTTTGTTCTTTGGTATTGTAGTATTTTTCATAGGCTTTGATAATATTTTGAACTAATTTGTGGCGTACTACATCTTTTTCGTTAAAATATGTGATAGCAATGTCGTCCACATCTTTTAAAATTTTAGCAGCTTCCACCAAGCCTGATTTTTTGTTTTCGGGCAAGTCGATTTGGGTTATATCACCTGTAATAATGGCTTTTGAGTTAAATCCCAAGCGGGTGAGAAACATTTTCATCTGTTCCGGAGTGGTATTTTGAGCTTCATCCAAAATAATGAAAGCATCATCTAAAGTTCTGCCTCTCATATAAGCTAAAGGTGCTACTTCAATATTACCCCGCTCTACATATTTTTGAAAGTTTTCAGCTCCAAGCATATCAAAAAGTGCATCATAAAGGGGTCGTAAATATGGGTCAACTTTATTTTGAAGATCTCCGGGCAAAAAACCCAGTTTTTCGCCGGCTTCTACGGCTGGACGAGTCAGTATCAGCTTGTTAATTTCATGGGCTCGGAATGCTTTTACCGCCATAGCTACTGCTAAATAGGTTTTACCTGTACCGGCAGGGCCGATACCGAAAGTTATTGTGTTTTTGATGATATTTTCAATATATTTTTTCTGCCCAAGTGTTTTGGGTTTCAGAGGTCTGCCTTTAGCTGTTATGCAAATTACATCGGATGCCAAAGAGGTGATTTTTTCGGAGTGACCTTCATCAACCATATTTATAATGTAGCTTATATTCTGATCATTGATGGATTCACCGTTGTTTATCATGGAAAGCAAACTTTCGATTGCTTTTGAAGCTTTATAAGTGTTTTCCGCATCACCCGTAATTTTTATATCGGAACCTCTGAAAACAATAGTGGTTTGATAATGCTGTTCCAACAGTTTTATATTTTCATCGAAACTTCCGAAAAGTGAGAGTGCATGTTCCATTCTTTCAATGCTTATAATTTGCTCCATAAAAACCTCCTGATATAAAATTTTTAAATTTATTAGACATTCAACAGTGAGAAAAATCCACTGTTTGTGTATGTGCTATTTGCTGATTTAAAGTGCAGGTTTATAAATTAAAATTCTGCAATAATTTTATAATGATTTTGGCTTTTTTAATTTTAACTTTATAATACAGTGCTTATTATAACACATTTCTAAAAAAAAACATAGCTTTCTTTAAAAAAACTAAATAAAATTAATAAAATTTATTTTTAATTATGTGAAATATGGACTAATTTAAATTTTGCTCTGAGTTTTCCACAAAATACTCCCGTTTTCCACCGATGTTTTTTTCTATTAAATATTTACATACAATGTGGTATGAATTTACCTTAACTTTGCTTACAATTTGTCGGTCTATGATTTTACAATTTCTGAAACGGTTTATTTCCTCATTTTCCAAATCTTTTAGACATATGTTTTTAGCTTCCTCTCGAGTGAGTTTTATGGGAACTTCTTCTAAACAGCAGTAAGAATCCACACCTATGGATATAGGCATGGAATGGCCGAAAAATAAAAGTTTTCTGGAATTTTCGGAGTGATTATAGGGATAGGAAGGGAGCTTTTTAAAAGTAAGAGAAATTTTTTTGTTTCCTATTTTGATGAAATTTATAATAAATTCTTTATCGCTTTTTACATAGTCAGTTTGATCAAAGTCTATTTGCATTTCGATTGTGTCTTCCACTATGGCTTTGACTTCTCCGGAAGCATTTTTGAAATGGAGCTTACCTTTTTTTCCATCAACAACGCCACTTATAAGAAGATCACCTTTTTGCACTGCCTGACCTTTTTCCACTGTGGCAACTCCGTCATATACAGTCATGTCAGTAATTTGCCCTGATTCTAATGCAATTACATTGTATTTTTTGGTTTCATCATCAATGATGAATTTTTCATGATGAATTTCGTTTACTATAACTTCCAAATTGGATCCTTTAAAATTTAAAACCACACATGATGCATCGGGAATATTACAAACCAAAGTTCGCTCCAAATTTATAACATCAATACCATCGGGATTTTTTATTTTCATACCTATATAAACCCCGTTTTCTGAGAGTTTTTTTAAAATTTCTTCTTCCGAAATCAGATTTGCCCCTTTTATATCAATGTTCCAAAGTCTGCCGCTTAAAAAAGAAAATACAAATATAAACATTACAGCTCCCGCTATAATTCCATACCTTTTTCTGTGTTTAAATGTCCAAAAACCAAAACCGTATTTTTTGATAACTTTTGTTCTCATGCCCAGATTTGCGGCTGCTCTGGAGATTTTTTTATAATTTTCTATGGAGGTTTGAGCAGTAAAACCCATTTCCTCTAATTTTATATTTTTAAGAGGAATTTTTTCCTCAGAGCATTTTCCGATTAATTCTTCCTGCATAATGCCCTGAGCTTTAAAAATCACATATCCTTTCAGATATTTTAAAAATTTTTCAACTAACATATTAACCCCACTATAAATCTATATATTCCGTTTTGTTTATATATCCATCAATAACAATAAACTTATCTTTCATAGCTGAAAC
>JAHHUB010000112.1 GCA_020024175.1 Oscillospiraceae bacterium
ATAATATTGTATTTTTGTTCTATTATTTTGTCAGTGTCAAAGAAAGAACGATTAATTCTTTTAGCCAGTAGTTTTCCCACCAAAGTTTTGCCGCAACCTGGCATACCTACAAAAACTATATTGCTTTTGCGTCTTATAATTTTATGTATAATATTTTTTTCTTTGGTTTTGGAAATAGTTTTTTCAGTGAAAAGTTCAGAGGCTTTTTTAGCCTGTGCTACCAACATGGATATTCCACCCACAGATGTGATATTTCGTTTTTGTGCCTCCATAACAAATTTAGTTCGCAGTGGATTATAGATTAAATCCACTGCATAGCGACATTTGGGGAAAATATCAAAATCTATGGGGCATTCTCCACTATTTGGGTACATTCCTACAGGAGTGGTGTTAATTATAATATCAGCATCACTGTGAATAGTCAAATTATCATAATTATTTTCACCTTTTCGGGAAATGATGACAATTTCTCTTGCCCCTAAGTTTTCCAAAACTGCATAAACAGTGGCACAGGCACCGCCACTTCCCAAAATAAGAGATTTTAATCCTTTGGGATTTATTCCGTTTGTATCCAAAAGATATTTAAACCCATAATAATCTGTGTTATATCCAATTAATTTATTGTTTTTTTTGACAATAGTGTTTACACTGCCGATTTTTAAAGCATCTGTGCTTATTTCATCTAAATATTTCATAACGGTTTTTTTATAAGGTATAGTTACATTAAAACCGTTGTATCGGGGGTTTTTTATCAAGTTTTTCAGATTATTTTCATCGGTTTCACATAGTTCATAAGTATAATTGCCTAAAAGTTTATGGATTTGCGGCGAAAAACTGTGTTTTAAAGTTTTCCCGATAAGTCCGTAACATTGCATAAAATAACCTCCTTTTTATTTTATTTTAAATCCAAAAGTAAATCATATATTGATATAGCTGCAGCACTTTCCACACAGGGCAAAGCACGAGGTACAATACATGGGTCATGTCTGCCCTCAATAATAAGTTTTTCATTTGTATTTTGAGAAAGACTTACGGTGTTTTGCACAATAGCTATAGATGGTGTGGGTTTTATAACTGTGTTAAACACAACAGGCATTCCGTTTGTAATACCGCCATTTATTCCTCCGCTATTGTTGGTTTTGGTTTTTATTTGACCTTTTTCCATATAAAATTCATCATTATTTTCTTTGCCTGTAAGTAAACCTGAATCAAAACCTCTGCCAAATTCAATGCCTTTTACAGCAGGTACAGCAAAAACAGCTTGGGCAATTTTATTTTCCACACCGTCAAACATAGGTTCTCCCACACCTACAGGAAGTCCTGTTATCATACACTCTATTATTCCACCCAAAGAATTTCCTTCGGATTTGGCTTTTAAAATTGCGGATTTCATATTTTTTTCCGCTTCACTGTCCATAACAGGAAATGGTTTTTCAGCAATATTTTTGTAATATCTTATATCAGGGTTTACAGGGTCAAAAGTTCTGTCTTTAAACTTGTAAATTTGTTTAATATGGGAAAAAATACTGATGTTTTCATCTTCCAAAAACTGCATTATTATTCCGCCCACTAAGCAGAGAGGAGCTGTCAGTCTGCCTGAAAAATGTCCTCCGCCTCTTGTATCATTATATCCTTTGTATTTTATATGGGCAGTATAATCTGCATGGGAAGGGCGTGGCAAGTCTGCAATTTTTGTATAATCTTTAGCTTTTGTATCCTTATTCATAATAAGAGCTGTCAGTGGAGAACCACAGGTGGTGTTGTTTATAAGTCCACAGATAAAACGCGGTTTGTCATCTTCTTTTCTGGTTGTTGTAAACTCTGAAGTTCCGGGTGCTCGCCGAGCAGTAAAACAGCAAAGTTTTTCCATGTTGATTTTTTTTCCGGCAGGCAGTCCGTCAATGGTTACACCTATAGCTTCACAATGGGATTCACCGAAAATTGTAATTTTTATATTTTTACCAAAAGTAGATGACATATTATACCTCTTTTTCTGTTTTTCCTCCCAATTTCATATAGTCAATGTAAAAATCAGGGTAGGATTTATTTACTGCCTCAGCATTTTCAATTATAACAGGATTTTTGCACTTTACAGCAGCCACAGCACACATCATGGCAATTCTGTGGTCGTTAAAGGAATTTACTTTGCCGCCATTTAAAAATTCCCTGCCTGTTATAATGAATCCGTCATTTTTTTCTTCTATATGGGCACCTAAATTTTTAAGACAAGTGCAGATGGCATTAATGCGGTCAGATTCTTTAATACGAAGTCTTTCTGCCCCCGAAACTATGGTTTCTCCATAAGCCAGTGCCCCTAAAACTGCTATTTCAGGCACAATATCGGGAATTTGCTCACAGTTTATTTTAATGCCATGAAGTTTGTTTGCCTTTACAGTGATTTTATTTTTTTCTATAGTTACATCTGCACCGAATTTTTTTAGAATATCTAAAATTTCTCTGTCCCCCTGAAGAGAATTTGGATTAAGTCCCATACAGCTTATGCCTTTTTCGGAAAATGCACCCATAGTAAGCCAAAATGCACTGTTTGACCAGTCCCCCTCTGCATATATTTTTTTGGGAGCTATATATTTTTGATTGCCTTTTATATAAAAGAAATTTTCTTTTTCTTCAATAGTTATATCAAATTGCTTTAAAACTGCCAAAGTTAAATCTATATAACTGCGGGATTCTATTGGTGTGGTGATTAAAATTTTACTGTCATTTGAAAGTAGTGGCAGAGCAAATAATAAGCCTGTAATAAACTGGGAAGAAATATTTCCGGGCAATTTAAATTCACCATATGAAAGTTTATTTTCCACATGAATAATATCATCTTTACAGAATATAGTCATGCCCTTGTCAGTCAATTCTTCTTTTAAAGGGGAAAGAGGTCGTTTAGCTAGTTTTCCTTTTGTGATAAAATCTCCGTTTATACCCAAAGCACCTGCTATTGGCAGTAAAAAACGCAATGTAGAACCGCTTTCGCCGCAGGGAAGTGAAAGGTTTTTATTTATGTTTTCACCGGGTGAAATTTTAAATTTACAATTTTCTTCAGTAATACGAAAACCCATGGCAATAAGGCAGTTTTTGGTGGCATAAATGTCCATGGAACTTTTGTTAAAATAAATTTCACTGCTGTTTTCCGACAATGCAGCAGCTATTAAAAGCCTATGAATATGGGATTTTGATGAAATAGCCTCTGTATTGCCATATATTTTTGATGGAATAATTTTTATATTCACTGTTTACTCCTGTATCATCATTTGATAGAGTTGGTTAAAACTTATTTTCATAATTTTGCAATTTCCTATATTTTCGGGAATTACTAAATTTATAAATTCACCGTTTTTCTTCTTATCGTGTTTGATTATATCAAAAATTTGCTGATATGTATACGGAATTTGCAAATTAAACCCATGAAAATTAAGAAGATTTTGAATTTCTCTGAAAACTTCTTCGGAACAAAGTCTGTTTTTATATGAAATTTCGGCAATTAAATAAATTCCTTTGGCTACCGCTTTGCCATGGCTCAATTTAAAATCACTTAAAAGTTCTATAGCATGACCAAAAGTATGGCCTAAATTTAGAAGTTGTCGGGAGTTTTCTTCAAATTCATCGGCAGCTACAATTTCTGCTTTTATTTTTATACAGTGTGAGATTATTTTTATATCCTGACCAGTAAAATGATTACTTAATTTTTGGAAAAGTTCTCCGCCATTTAAAATACTATATTTTATGATTTCACCCAAACCGTCGCTGATGTATTCACTTGGAAGTGTTGAAAGAGTGTTTATATCACAGATTACAGCTTTTGGTTGACAGAAAGTTCCCAGCATATTTTTGCCTGATGGGGTATCTACAGCGGTTTTACCTCCCACTGAGGAATCCACCATAGCCAAAAGTGATGTGGGGATTTGAATAAAATCAATACCACGCATATAAGTAGAAGAAACAAATCCGCTTAAATCACCTGTTACCCCTCCACCTAAAGCAATAACAAGACTTTTTCTGTCCATAGATTTTTCAGCCATAAAATTTGTTATTTTAATATACTCATTTATATTTTTACTTGTTTCTCCATGGGGGAATACATATTTATATAGAGGAAAGCAGTTCTTTAAATTTTGAATACAGTTTTCTGAGTAGATTTTATCCACATTGTCATCAGTGATTATTAATGCACAACTGTAATTTTTATCTATAAATTGGCTTAGGTTTGAAATGAGATTTTCGCCTAAATAAACATTATAAGGCGCTGAACATTTTATTGGAATAATTTCCACTGTAACACCTTCTTTTATTTCAAAAAAAATATAGCCGAGGTCGGCTATATTTTAATTGTGATGAGTTTTTGTATAGTAAATTTGCTGTGATTATTCTACAGAGATAATGTAGTAATAAACAGGCTGACCACCGTCAACAAGAGCAAATTCCACATTGTCGGAAACCTTGGCTCTTACAGCTTCTTCAACAGAAGCGGCTTGTTCTTCGGTAACACCTTCGCCATAAATGATAGTTACAAAACATTCGTCCTTGGTTTCATCTTTTCTTATCAGAGAGCGAATGAGTTTAACTGTGGCTTTTTCCAAATCTTTTTCCACAAATGAAACTTTACCGTTTTCCAAAGCGAGGATTTCTCCTTTTTGGATCTTATGACCATCAAAGTTGCTGTCTCTTGCAGCAAAAGTTACAAGACCTGTTCCAACCTTTTCAAATGCCTTTGTCATTTCAAGGCGGTTAATTTCCAAATCGCTGCTGGCATCAAAGGAGAGCATAGCTGTAATTCCCTGTGGAATAGTTCTGGTGGGAAGAACGGTAACATTTCTGTCAGCAAGTTTAATTGTCTGTTCAGCAGCCATAATAATATTTTTGTTGTTTGGAAGAACAATTACATTCTTAGCGGGTGTTGCATGAATGGCAGAAAGAATATCATCTGTGGATGGATTCATGGTTTGACCGCCGCTTACAACCTGGTCAACACCTAAATCTGAAAACAACTGCTTAATACCATCCCCTGCACATACAGAAACAAAACCAAATTCTTTGTCGGGATCAACAGCAGCATAAGGGAATTCTTCGTTTTGAGATTCTGCCTGTTTTTCGTTTTGTCTTGCACTTTCCTTTTGGTTTGCAAATTGTTCACGCATATTTTCAATTTTAATTTTTGTCAGCATACCGTATTTGAGAGCTTCCTGCAAAGCGTTGCCGGGGTTATCGGTATGAACATGGCATTTGATAATATCTTCATCATCTACTACAACTGCACTGTCGCCGATGGATTCCAAATAAGCTCTCAGCTTGATGGAAGATGTGTCCTTATCGGATTTCATAACTATAAATTCAGTGCAGTATGTAAATGTAATGTCACCTTCATATTCACCTGCGGCATTCTTTTCGGAAACAGCCGCAGCAGCATTTGCTTTGTCATCATCTGATTCAATGATAACACCGTTTTCAATGACACTCAT
>JAHHUB010000113.1 GCA_020024175.1 Oscillospiraceae bacterium
GTTCATAGCAAACTGACTGTAAAGAAGTCATATCAGCTCTGGGAAATAAAAATGCCATTAAAATTGTAACAGTAAAATATGCTCCACTTATTTTAAGGCTGGCTATTTTTCTCACAACCAAATAAATAAAACAACTTATAAGTACCAGTGTTCCAGTAGCACCCATAGGTCCTGCAAAATTGCCCAAAAGCATATCCATATAGTCATTTTGAGGAGTTCCGTTTAATTTCATAACAAAAGCCGGTGATGTTATAAGCTCAGGTGTAATTACGGAATCTATTGCCAATTTAATTCCGGGAGCCGGATAAGAAAATATTTCTTTCCACCAGCATATAGTGGCAAAAGCAACACCTGCTGCCGCAGGATTAAATATATTCTGTCCCAAGCCACCAAAAGGCTGTTTTGCCACCAAAATAGCAAATACATCCGCTGCCACTACAATTCCATAGCGCACTGATGCCGGCATTAAAAGAGGGATTATAAGTCCTGTAATAACAGCAGAAAAATCACTTAATGAGATTTTTTTGCCGGAAAGCAGCACTCCTGTTATATCACAAACTGTGGAAACGAGAACTGATATCATTGCAAGGACTAACACTCTGGTGCCGTAAAAAAAACATGCAAGGCAATAAAGTGGTATAAGGGCTATTATAGTATCTCTCATTATCGTGCCATTTGAATCTGGCACACGAATATGAGGAGGAGCTGTCATTTCAAACTTCAATATTCATTCCTCCAAATTATCTTTTTTTCTTTTTTCCTTTTATTTTTTTGTCGATTTGTTTGTTTTTTTCATTTTCTTTAGCAGAGTTTTCAGATGTATTACTTAAAGTTTTTTTATTTTCATCAGGTTTTGCTTCAAGTTCCTTATTTTCTTTAAGCTGAGCTTTTTTTCTGTCAATTACATAATCAAAAATAACTGAGGAAAGCTCCAGTTTTGCAGGGCAGTTATAGCTGCATATTCCGCATCCGATACAAGTTTCTGCGTCAAATTCATTTAGTTTATCAAAGTGATTGCTCTTTATAAATTTATAGATATAATAAGGTGAAAGTCCCATGGGACAAAACTCAGTACATCTTCCACAGCCGATACATACATAGTTGCTGTTTTTATACTTTTCACGAAATGCCATAACACTGCAAGTGGTAGGTGTAATGACATTTTCTTCGGTATTCATAATTCCCACACCTGTCATTGTGCCGCCTACCGCCACTCTGTTGGGTTTATATTTAAGTCCGCATCTTTCCAAAACTTGCTGAACTGTCATACCCAATGAAACTTCCAAATTCATGGGAGATGATATACAATCCCCTCCCACAGTGACAAATGTGGTTGTTTGCTTTTGCTTTTTGGTATAAGCACGGTAAAGATGAATAAGAGCTCCGCTGCCTACAACCAAAGCATTTCTGTATCTGAGCCTTCTCTGAGCTCTTTGTTCAGCAGGATAGCGTCCGCTTATGCTTTTTACAGGAACACCGTTTAATTCAGTGGGTATTTTTATATCTGTATCACCAACACTGCCATAAATAGCAATATATTTGCGTTTGGAATCGGAAACTTCATCCAAAAGAGAAAGTCCTCCTGTCATTTCTTTGGCATACCAATAGGCACAACTCATTTGAGAAGATGTATATGGTTCATCATCAATGGCATCAGCTACCACTGAATAATAGCCTTTGCTTTTTATGGATAAGATTTTTTTGTACAAATCCACACCATCAGATTCATCTATTATACCTGCTGCTTTGGCACATTCAGCTAAATTTTCCACTGTTATTTTGGCATCCGGTTCCCAGCCATCAAAATATTGTTCGCTGCCGGAATTTATAAATTTACATATTTTTTTGGAAAATGCAGGTTCTTTATGCTGTTCTAATATTATTCCTTTTTGAAATAGCAATGATTTTATCTCCTTTCAAAGCATAGCCTTTAAGGTAAGAGCATATATCCTTAACGGAGGTGTTTTTTTGAAACTCAAATTTACAAAAAGCCATTTTTATGTAAGACTTCACAAAAAAAGCGTTCTTTACAAAATTATAGGAGCTTTGGCATTAAACCAAAATCAAGAGCTTCTGGCAGAAATATGTTCCAATATTTATTTTACCGTAAAAGACAACGAAAATATTTTAAAAAAACAAGGTTTTGTAATAACTGAATTAAATATAAACTCCCGATTTTTAACTATAAAATACACAGAATTATACAAAACGGATTTTTTGGATAAGATTTATCCCTTAAATCTTCCACAGCTTTTTTATAGTCTTCCTGTGAGAACAAAGCTGAGCCGGCTACCAAAACATTAGCACCTGCTGCTGCTACTTTATCCACAGTTTTTACGGATATTCCTCCATCAACCTGAATAAGCATATCTTCTCTGCCTTTTTCTTTGCATTTTTCTTTTAATGCCACAATCTTAGGAACCATATCTTCCATAAAACTTTGACCGCCAAATCCGGGTTCAACTGTCATAATAAGCACCATATCAAGCTTATCCAAATATGGGTATACTTCTTCAACAGGAGTTTTTGGTTTTACGGAAAGACCCACCTTTACACCAAAAGATTTAATCTTATCTATTGTTTCTTCTACCAGACTGTCGCTTTCTATGTGGAATGTAATAATATCGGAACCTGCTTTTGCAAAATCCTCGGCGTATTTTAACGGTTCGCTTATCATAAGGTGTGTATCAAAAACAGCCTTGGAAACAGGTCTCAGCTTTTTAATAACAGGTGCACCAAAAGTAATGTTGGGCACAAAATGTCCATCCATTATATCAAGGTGCAGCATATCCGCTCCTGCATTTTCCATAGCAAGTGCTTCCTCTCCTATTTTGGAAAAATCACATGAAAGCATTGATGGTGAAATATATATCATTTTTATTCTTCCTCCTGTATCAACTTACGGTTTTAAACATATTTATTTTATTTTAAACTATATTGCTCAAAATTGCAATATTATTTATGTTATTTAATATCCTATCCAAATAATTTTACAAATTTCTACCTTTTTATGCTGTAATAATTGCAAATCCTCCCCATAGTTTTTATGGAGAGGATTATTCTATATTTTCTTTTTTATTCTTATTTTAACTTTTGAAGTGTTGATGTCAATATCAGCACTGTCAACCATAGCTCCTATTAGCAAAAGCTGGCTGGTTTCGCCTGGATCTCCGGAACCTGCCAACTGCCAGTACTGAGCCTCCATAGCTTCATTTTTGGGAGCGGACAAAAGTCTTTCCATGGTTTCAAATTTTTCTTTGTGTCTGGGGTCGTAGTTAGCTTCAAAATTTACTATACCCACACCATCTTCTATTGCAATGTTGCTTGATATTTCCGTAGCCTCCACACTGAAAAAAAATATGGATAATTCTTCAACTATTTTAGCAAGTTTTTTTCTGTTATGAAGCATAATGTTTACTCCTCTTCCGTTTTATATCTTTTCATAAAGCTTTCTATCAGCGGAACCATTACGATTGCCACAAATCCCGCTGAAAAACCGTTGTTGTAAAGATTCATTCCGCTGTAAAGAGCTCCTGTATTGACCACAATAGCTGAGTGGAGAAATCCTGCCATAATACCTGCCATTACTCCAAACTGACCTGATATAGGTGCTAAAGCTCCGGAGAATATAGCTGCTAACTGAAAACCGGGAGTTGTGGGGTTGTAAATTCCCACCATAGATGCCAAAAATACACCCAGCAGTACAGGAACATAATTCCTGGGGTGTATACCAAAAGCTCCGAAACCGCTTATTGTCAAAATTGCTCCTATAACAGGACCTGACAAATCTCCTCTGATGAGCAGTATATAAATAAGTGCAATCATCCCTACTGACGCCATATTTATAAGAGTGGGAGCTAAACCATCCATTAAAATAAAATCTGCCACAGCTCGTCCAGGGTGTCTCATAATTTTTACAGCAGGTTTTATTTTGAAATTTGACAATATCAATCCATATAAAAATATAAATGCAAAATAGCATATAAGCACTGTTAAAAGCCAATCAGGCACTCCTTCAGTCCAAATCAGCTTAGTTTCGGATTTATATCCAAGCATGGAAAGCACTGTCATTACACAAAGGGCAATTATTCCTGCAGAAAAACCCACATTAAATATATTATATCCCATATGCATTCCTACTGTATGAGCAGAAAGAGGCACAATTATAAATCCTATTGCAATACCCACCAAAACTGAAATAATTGCATTCCATGTGGGACCACAGGGCAATAAATAGTTAAGTTCTGTAATAATAGGAGCTATACCTGATGCCAAAAATCCTACATGGATATATCCTGAGGCTTTTACTCCTTGAGATTTAGCATAAAGTATGCTTCCTAAAATTATAGGTATAATATTAAATGGCTGTTTGCCGAAAAAGGCAAAACCGCCCATTATCATTACAGATGCCACAGTAAGTCCCGTAAAATCCATTTTTAAAATTAAAATTATAGCAAGGGATATTGTCATAACCACAGCAGAATTAAAAAAAGCTCCACCATAACCGCCTACCACAAAATAGTCAGTTATAAGCACATCTCTGCCACGGATAATTCTGTAAAATCCGTTTAAAATTTCCTGGGGGCTTGCACAAGAAAAAGCAATTACATAGAACAAAACTATGGTAACCGCAAAAAGAATAAGCATATGGGTCCTCATTTTTAAGGATTTAAATTTTTTCATAATTCAGCTCCGTTTAAAATTAATAAAGTCTATTTTTTACACCGTATATACATCTTGGAATACCGGCGTAATCCTTCACATAATCAACATTTTTATAACCGTGGGAATACATAATGTCAGCCACATCATCAAGCTGGTTTATGCCGATTTCAAAAATAAGCATTCCGCCTTCATTAATTCTGTGAAAATATTCTTCTGAAATTCTTCTGTAAAAATAAAGTCCGTCTTTTCCTCCATCCAAAGCCATTGTGGGTTCTTGTTTGACTTCGGGAGATAATCCATCAATATCTTTTGTAGGAATATAGGGAGGGTTAGAAACAACTACATCATATTTATTTTCGCTTTCAAAAGAAAAAATATCAGCATTATATGGTTTTATTTTGTTTTCCATATTATTTAGTTTTATATTTTCCAATAGATACAAAAAAGCTTTTTCGGATATTTCCACTGCGTCGATTATTTCCAAATCCGTGTTTTTTCCCAAAGCTATTGCTAAAGCTCCACTGCCGCTGCATAAATCTGCCATAGTTTTAAATTTATTTTTATTTATAAAATTCACTGCGGTTTCTGCTATTATCTCAGTATCACTACGGGGTATTAAAACATCTTTTCCCACTTTAAAGGGAAGTCCGTAAAATTCCCATTCCCCAAGTATATATTGGAGAGGTTCTCGATTTTCGCGGCGAAAAACCATTTCATTAAATTTTTTTACTGATTTTTCCTCGGCATTATCCTCACTGTGAAGAAAATATTCACCTTGGTTTAT
>JAHHUB010000114.1 GCA_020024175.1 Oscillospiraceae bacterium
AGTTGAGCACGAACAGGAAACCGCTAAATTTTGGAATGAAAACAAAATATTTGAAAAAACTGTAGAAGAACGGGAAGGCAGTCCCATGTTCACATTCTACGACGGCCCTCCCACAGCTAACGGTAAACCTCATATCGGTCATGTTCTCACCAGAGCTATTAAAGATATGATTCCCCGCTACAAAATAATGAAAGGTATGGATGTTCCGAGAAAAGCCGGCTGGGATACCCATGGTCTGCCTGTTGAACTGGAAGTCGAAAAACTTCTCGGTATTAACGGCAAAGAACAAATCGAAGAATATGGCCTTGAACCTTTTATCAACAAATGCAAAGAAAGTGTTTGGAAATACAAAGGTATGTGGGAAGACTTCTCCAAAGAAGTTGGTTTTTGGGTAAATATGGACGACCCTTATGTAACATACAACAACAATTACATTGAATCTGAATGGTGGGCATTAAAACAAATTTGGGAAAAAGGACTTCTCTACAAGGGATTTAAAATAGTTCCCTACTGTCCAAGATGCGGAACACCTCTTTCCAGCCATGAAGTTGCTCAGGGCTACAAAGATGTAAAAGAAAAAAGTGCTATTGTAAGATTTAAAGTTAAAGGTGAAGATTCATATTTCCTGGCTTGGACTACAACACCATGGACACTTCCATCAAATCTTGCACTCTGTGTAAACCCAAAAGAAGATTATGTAAAAGTTAAATTTGAAGAATATACCTACTATATGGCTGAAGCTCTTGTTGAAAAGGTTTTGGGTGAAGCTGCTGAAATAATCGAAAGATACAAGGGCAAAGATCTTGAATACAAGGAATATGAACCCCTTTGGAACTTCGTTTCTCCTAAGGAAAAATGTTGGTATGTAACCTGTGCTGATTATGTTACACTTACAGATGGTACAGGTGTAGTTCATATAGCTCCTGCATTCGGTGAAGATGATGCCAATGTGGGCAGAGAATACAAACTTCCCTTTGTACAGCTTGTAAACGGCAACGGTGAACTCACTGCCGAAACAAACTGGGAAGGAGTTTTCTGCAAAGATGCTGACAAACTTATTCTTCAGGATTTAAAAGAAAAAGGACTTTTGTTCTCAGCTCCTGTTTTTGAACACAGTTATCCACACTGCTGGAGATGTAACACTCCACTTATTTACTATGCAAGAGAATCTTGGTTTATCAAAATGACAGATGTTAAAGATAAACTTATTGCCAACAACAACACTGTAAACTGGATTCCTGAAAGTATAGGAAAAGGCCGTTTCGGTGACTGGATTGAAAATGTACAGGACTGGGGTATCAGCCGTAACAGATATTGGGGTACACCTCTTAATATTTGGGAATGTGAATGTGGCCACAGACATGCTATTGGTTCTATTGAAGAACTTAAATCCATGAGCGACAACTGCCCCGAAAACATTGAACTTCACAGACCTTTCATTGATGATGTTACCATTAAATGCCCAATCTGCGGTAAACATATGAAGCGTGTTCCCGAAGTTATTGACTGCTGGTTTGACTCAGGTTCAATGCCTTTTGCTCAGCACCACTACCCATTTGAAAACAAAGATGTATTTGCTAAGCAATTCCCCGCTGACTTTATCTCCGAAGGCGTTGACCAAACAAGAGGCTGGTTCTATTCACTTTTGGCTGTTTCCACTCTGCTTTTTGACAAAGCTCCATACAAAAATGTTGTTGTTTTAGGTCATGTTCAGGATGAAAACGGTCAGAAGATGAGTAAATCCAAAGGAAATGCAGTAGACCCTATTGAAGCACTCCACACCTATGGTGCAGATGCTATCCGCTGGTATTTCTACTCCAATTCTGCTCCATGGCTGCCTAACAGATTTTACGGAAAAGCTGTTACCGAAGTTCAGAGAAAGTTCCTCTCCACACTTTGGAACACTTACTCATTCTTTGTTCTTTATGCAAACATTGACAAATTTGATGCATCTAAATACAAGCTTTCCAACTGTAAGCTGACAATTATGGATAAATGGGTTCTTTCCAAACTCAACACTGTTATTAAAGAAACTGACAGCAACCTTTCCAACTACAAAATTCCTGAAGCATCCAAGGTTATTTCCGATTTTGTTGATGAACTTAGTAACTGGTATGTTCGCCGCTCCAGAGAACGTTTCTGGGGTGAAACAATGACAGATGACAAAATTGCCGCTTATACAACACTCTACACAGCTATTGTTGAAGTATGTAAGTTAGCTGCTCCTATGATTCCCTTTATGACAGAAGAAATCTATCAAAACCTTGTTCGTTCAGTTGATAAGAATGCTCCTATCAGTATTCATCTGTGCAAATACCCTGAATGTGATGAATCCATGATTGACATGGAATTGGAAGAAAATATGGAAGAAGTTCTTGCTGCTGTAAACTTAGGCCGTTCTGCAAGAAACGAAGCTAACATTAAAAACCGTCAGCCTCTTGCCAATGTTTACATCACAGGTGCCAAAGAAATTAAGGATATTTACTGTGATATTATTAAAGAAGAACTCAACATCAAAAATGTTGAATTTATCAAAGATGCAAGCCATTTTGTCAGCTACTCCTTTAAGCCTCAGCTTAAAATTTTGGGTGCCAAATACGGCAAGAAAATCAATGAAATAAGAACTGTTTTGGCTGAAATAGACGGCAATGCTAAGAAGAAGGAACTTGATGAAACAGGTTCTATTGTAATTACACTTTCTGACGGAGATATTACACTTACTGAAGAAGAACTTCTTATTTCTGTTTCCAAGGCAGAGGGATATATTTCACAAAGCGATTACTCCATGACAGTGGTATTGGATACAACTCTCACCGAAGAACTTATTGAAGAAGGTTTTGTAAGAGAAGTTATCAGCAAAATTCAGTTTATGAGAAAAGAAGCTGATTTTAATGTAACCGATCATATTATTGTAGGCATTAATGCCTCCGAAAAACTTATGGCTATTATTGAAAAGAATAAGAACGAAATTATGTCCGATACTCTCTGCAATGAAATTACCAATGTAATAGATGGTCATCAAGGTGATTGGAATATAAACGGTGAAGATGCTCATATCAGTGTAAAAGTTTGCTAATTTAGGGAGGTAAGCATTTTGCTCCTTAAAATATTTTTTAGTTTTCTAAAAATAGGTCTTTGCAGTGTGGGTGGCGGCATGGCTGCCATGCCCCTGCTGCAAAATGAACTGGTAACTGTAAACGGCTGGCTTACAGCGGAGGAATTTACTGACCTTGTAACCATAGCCGAAATAACTCCCGGACCTATAGCTGTAAATGCTGCTACATTTGTAGGACTTAAAATGGTGGGATTTCTTGGGGCTATTATTGCAACTATAGGTGTTATAACTGCTCCCTGTACCATTGTTTTTCTGCTTACTTTTGCTTATTCAAAATACAGTAATTTAAGCATGGTTCAGGGAATTTTGCAGGGGATTCGCCCAGCGGTGGTAGCTCTTATCACCACAGCCGGAATGAGTATACTCACTATGGCAATTTGGAACGGCAATTTCTATCTTAAAGGTATGGATATAAGAAATTATATTGCAGCTCTGATTTTTATTGTCTGTTTCTTTATTTTGAGAAAATTTAAACCCAACCCTATTTATGTAATTTTAGGGTCAGGTGTTATTGGTGGAATTATCTATTCCCTGCTGCCATAACTAATCTTAAAAAGCCCAAACAAAAATTGGTTCTTATGATAGTTGTGGTATATAGGATATGGTGCAGTCTGTTTAGACTGCACCGTATTCTTTATACAACCTAAAAAAGCCAAGAAGAACTTTTCACAGTCCTTCTCGGCTTTTTTAGGTTGTAATGTTCAATATTCTAATTTCAAGTAAAATGCTCACAGTAACACTGAGCATAAGTTATAAACCTTTTTAAATTTATTTTAATTTTTAGAAGATTAAATGTGCCAAAGGACATACTATCAACAAACTGATAATTGTTCTTTCAAGGAATATTACAAAAAGTTCCCAAAGTTTAACAGGAAGTTTGGAACCCAAGATAAGTCCACCAACCTCAGAAAGATATATAAGCTGAGTTACAGAAACTACTGCAACACAGAATCTTGTGAGAGGACTTGCAATACTTTCTGCTGCTATAATAGAAGGGGTGAACATATCAGCAAATCCAACTATCATAGTTTTAGAGGCCTCTGCTGCTTCTGGAAGTTTCAATAAGTTCAAAAGCGGCATAAAAGGTTTGCCCATAATTTCAAAAATAGGTGTGTTATTAGATAAAATCAGTGCCAATGTACCGATTGTCATAACTGTAGGAAGTACACCAAACCACATCCCAACAGCATTTTTAAGACCATTTGAAATAAATTCGCCTACACCTTTGTTCTCTTTAACTCTGTTAAGAGCCAAATCTATAGCATATTTGTTCATGGAGCTGTATTGTGGGGGAATTGTTTCAGGCATTGCTTTGCCTTCCACCAAATATGTATCTTTCTTTAAAGACAGTGGAGGAATTCTGGGCACTATAATAGCACAGACAACTCCGATAAGACAAATCAGAAGATAGTAAACACCGAAATATTCCATAAGACCAACTTGGCTCAATACAACAATACTGAATGTAATTGATACTGCGGAGAAAGTTGTAGCTATTATAGATGCTTCTCTTGCTGAGTAAAAACCGTTTTCATACTGGTTACAAGTAAGCATAACTCCCAATGTACCATCGCCTATCCATGATGTAAAGCAGTCTACTGCTGCTCTGCCAGGAATTTTAAAGAGAGGACGCATAACTTTTGTAAGCAAAGCACCTACATATTCCAAAAGACCAAAATCCAAAAGTAATGGAAGCAACAGTCCTGCTATCGCAAAAATAATAACCAAAACTGTAAGCAAATCTCCCAGAACAAATCCACCTGCACCTCCTTCGGTAATCATGTGGAAAATACTGTTCGGATCTTCAGCACCAATTCCAAGATATGTGAGCCAAACAAATATAGCACCAATAACTCTTACAACTGTCCAAACAGGAGAAGCCGAAAAAGTATCTTTTAAAAGTGCAGAATTCATAATGAATTTAGGTTTTGCCAAAGCAATCAATGACATAACAGCGGAAATTGTAACTATAATAACGCAGAGTATGGGCAAAAAGCTTTGCAGTGCTCCCGAAATCATATCTGCTACAATTTTAACGCAGATAGTCCAACTGCCGTTAAATTTAACAGGAATCATAAATAAAATTATACCTGCTAATGATGGCAATATGAATTTTGCCAATAATTTTTTGTCAACATTTTTCATAAGTTTCGCTCCTTTCAATTATTAATGTATATTTTATCATAAAAATTAAAATTTTAAAGTCTTTTTAACGATTTTATATAATTTTTGTAAATAATTCACATCAGTTTTTATCTGTATATGTTAAATATATA
>JAHHUB010000115.1 GCA_020024175.1 Oscillospiraceae bacterium
CTTGACGGTCTCAGATATGGACCGTTCCATTGCCTTTTACCGGGATGTGCTGGGCCTGACCTTCTTGGGGGAACTTCTCATGGAGGGACCGGAAACGGAGGCTATGTTCCGGCGTAAAAACTGCCGAGCCAAAGTGGCCTATCTCAACGGCTCGGAGAAAATCGGGATGCCACCGGTGGAACTGATCCAGTTTACCGACGCTGAAAGCAAGCAGCTTCCCTCCGACCTCTTTACCACTTCGGTGTCGGAGCTGTGTTTCTACACTGAGGATATTGAGGCCATGTATCAGCGTTTGCAGGAGCATCAGGTGGACTGTTTCTCACCTCCTCAGAGCTTTGATTTTACCACCAGTGGCTTTGGGAAAAGTAAGGCCTTCTATTTCCGGGACCCTGATGGGATCATTCTGGAAATGATGCAACCTCTGTAAGTGCAAAATGAGGAAAGAGTAAAATGCCAACCACTCATTTCAGGAAAGCGGTCGTTTCAGTCTGGAGTTGCTGCTTTGTCAAGTGGAATGCTATTTTGCTCTTTTGCAGGATATTCAGAATATCATCACCCTGTTCAACAGATTGAGTTCTGATAGAAATACAATCTTCCTCATTGAGCATAATTTCGAGGTGCTGAAAGCAGTGAATTATGTTGTAGAAGTTGACCCCGGTGGTGAAGAGGACAGTCAGATCATTTTTGAGGGTATTCCGAAATAAATACTGCAAAGCAATCAGTCTGTGATTCGGCCGTACTTGGAAAAATCGCTGGGCAAATAGCAGAAAGGAATACTATGAAACAGGCAAAGACAAACAACTTTTGGTATTTCAGAGCTTAAATGCAGGCAGCATCCTTTCTTTAAAAAAATAAAATAGATAATCTTTCGGGTGTCAGTTTGTTGGTTGTGAACAGATCATCAGACTGGCACCCTTTTTTATTTTCAAAAAAGCTACCATATAATGATTTGGAAAAATCAATGAAATTAAAGCAATAAACTAAGAAAAGGAAGCTACTCAACTTATGGACATATTCTTGCATATTCCTAAAGCTGGTGATTAGTTTCGTATGATATTTTTATATTTTTTGGACAAACCGGGTAATAAAGTGATGTTTAGATTGATTAATTTTGTTCTAAAGTATACAAAGACTGAAACCGGTTTACAAAATTGTCTGTAGTATCCTAATTCAAAGAATATCTATTTTCAGCACAGCCCTGTTCGACTATAAGCACCTCATCACAAGTATTAAGCAGCAAATTTAAATCATGATATACAATAAAAATTATTTTTTCGCTATCTGCAAGTTTTTTAATCATATCGAAAATTTTCCTCAGTATGCTTCTGCAATCCTGTGAGGCAATGCAAAAATGTAGATTATCCTGCTCCATTGTGGCTAATTACAGCAACAATATGGCAACTTTGAAAAGACTGCTTTTCTATATATTGGAATTGGGATATGTTAGATAAACTCAAATATGTATAATTTTTATTTTGTAAATATTATATCACATACATTTGCTTTGTTAACTTTATTTTTTATGTGAGGATATTTACCATCTGTAACCTTATGTATTGTTTAAAAATTGAGGGCATACTGCTTTTGTTTCATAAATTATAATATCATTTATAAAAACTTCACTTGACATTTTTATAAGACAGTAGTATTATAAATTTGAAAATAATACTGCTGTCTTATAATAGGAGGTGATACTGTGGATGTAAAATTATTTGATTCTGAATTAAAAGTAATGGATGTTCTATGGGAAAAAGGAGATCTTCCTGCAAAGGAAATTGCCAAAATGCTGACAGAGGCGTTTGGCTGGAATGTAAATACAACTTATACTCTCATTAAACGCTGTATGAAAAAAGGTGCTATTGAACGCTCTGAGCCAAACTTTATGTGCCATGCATTGATTTTGA
The DNA here is from genome assembly GCA_020024175.1 of Oscillospiraceae bacterium. Classification (GTDB taxonomy): domain Bacteria; phylum Bacillota; class Clostridia; order Oscillospirales; family Ruminococcaceae; genus JAHHUA01. Next base: position 1,905 of record JAHHUB010000115.1, read on the forward strand.
AAGAGGAAGTACAGGAGGCAGAAACAGATGAGTTAATCAATAAACTGTATAATGGCTCTGCTGATAAGCTGTTTGCAGCTTTGCTGGGGAGAAAAAAGCTGTCCTGTGAACAAATCAAAAAGCTGAAACAAATGGTTGAAGATTTAGAGTGAGGTGAACAGAGTGAACTTAATACAAATGAGCCTGAGCGGAGCAATTTTAATAATAGTCATTACTTTGATTCGTGCTTTGTTAATAAATCATCTACCCAAAAAAACTTTTTTGGTCTTTTGGGGAATTGTATCAATACGATTGCTGATTCCCTTTTCAATTCCATCTGTTTTCAGTATCTATACGCTTTTTAAAAACAACATTAGTACAGAAATAAAAACTGCTGATATAACTCCACTTGTTTTGCAGGAAAACATACCATTTACATCTGATTATACCTATACATCATCGGGTTTATTCGATTTTTCTGTATGGTACATTATTTGGGGAATAGGTCTAATATTATGTGTATTGTTTTTTGCTGTTACCTATTGGAAGTGTTATAAAGAGTTTAGCACTTCTATACCGGCAGATTATCCATATGTACAAAGGTGGTTAAGTGCACACCCATTAAAGCGAACCATTTCAATTCGTCAATCCAGCTTGATTTTAGCTCCGCTTACCTATGGAATAATTCACCCTGTTATCTTAATGCCAAAGACAACAGAGTGGAAAAACGAAGATAAATTACAATATGTTTTAGAGCATGAGTATATTCATATCAAGCGGTTTGACATAGTAACAAAACTGATTTTTACCATTACTCTGTGTGTACACTGGTTTAATCCTTTCGTTTGGCTTATGTATATTCTTGCCAACAGAGATATTGAGTTATCCTGTGATGAATCTGTACTGCATATATTCGGTCAGAAATCAAAATCCACATATGCCTATATCTTAATTGATATGGAAGAAACAAAAAGCGGATTTACTCCTATTTGCAGTAATTTCAGTAAAAATTCAATAGAAGAAAGGATTGAAGCAATTATGAAAATGAAAAAAACCACAGCATTATCCATTGCTCTTTCTGTATCTCTTGTAGTTGGAATTACAGTTGCATTTGCAACTTCAGTTAATAATGAACCAAATGATTTTATAATGTCAAATGATACAATATCTTATATTGGAGAAGATGGAAAACTTTACTATGTTCTAAAAGATGGAAGAACATTAAATGAAAGTGAATATGCAAAGGAATATCCTGCATCTGATATTGTATGGTGGACTTACGAAGAATACAAAGACTGGCTTGAAAATGAGAAAAAAGAACTTCAGAATGTTATTGGACAAAAAGCATGGGCTAATGGCAAAGAGTTTATTTGGACACAGGAAATAGTTGATGAAACCATTGCTATGTATGAAGAAAATTTGCAGCTAATTAAAGAAGGAACATTGCTTTCTAAAGAAGTGGGTGGAGATCCAAATCTTATGGTTGAATTTAATCCAAGTTGGTCAATATCCACCCAAGTATATGAAATAGGTATAAAATTAAACAACGGAGAGGAAAAAGTATTTGGGCCTTATGAGTCATGTGAAGAACTTCTTTCAGTAATCAAACCATTTTGTGAGGAACAGGTTGCACTGGGAAATATGGATTCATCAGAAGCTAAAGAAATTATCAGCAAATGCAAATAACATTTTTAAAGTAAAATATATTACAGCAACAAATAAAGCAGGAAATCTTTTTGAAAATTTCCTGCTTTGTTTTTATGTCAAAATCTAATATAAAATATTGTTGTTATATCTGTTTATTTAAATAGGAACCACCTAGGGCAGTTTCGGCTTTCATTTGAGCTCTGACTTCATCATATACTTTCATATAAACAGCATCAGCTTCATCAATAAATTTAGATTCCGCTTTTGTCTGATGTTCATGCCAGCCTGCATTTGGTGGAGGAGAATATGAAAGAACCTGTTCACCATCTTTATTCCATATAGACATATAAGCACCAAACATTCTGCCTACAGAAAATCTTGCGGTAAAACCAGAAAATCCCGGAACAGAGAAGAAAGATGCAGGTTTTCCTGTGTATTTTGCATTCATTACCATAGGATTAAACATACTTATAAGTTTTGACCTGTTAGGTGAGATATTTTTTCTCATATATTTTAAAGTGGAACTTATATATTTTTGGCTCATATATATGCCGTTTCTTGCATCTTCTGCCGCCTGATTTTGTATGTACTCAAACAGATGATCAGGCAATGATGAGGTGTTTTTGATTTTATCTGTGGTTTCTGTTTCTGACCCCGTTACCTGATTGTTTTTAGCGGGATTATTGGTTTGCTTAGTTTTATCTGTTGACAATTTGCAGCAGTCAGAAGTGATATTGCCCTCTCTTTTTATGTACTTTTCCCCAGCAGTTTTTGGCAGTGGTGCAGAATAAAATCCTCTGCTGAAATATGGGTTAATTTGCATAATCTGATTCATCCTTTCATTTATATGTTCAAAATAGATATATAATCTTTTTCTATATCATCGTCATATTTATGGAAAAGTTAAGTATTTTCATATTAAAACTTTATTTTTAAAAAAATATGTCGATATATGTATTAAATAAGAAAATAAGAATTTTTAAGGGAGGAAAAAACAATGACAATTAATGATATTGCAAAAATGATGATGAACAGAGAAAGATTTCAGAGTAAAAATGTTATGCCAAAACTGCCAAACGGCTCTTTGCCTCCAAAAGGTCATGTAAATCCATATTGCCCTGACGGCATGGATATTACAGGTATGAAATCCTCAGATTTTAAAATCATTCCTGTTGACAAAAATTTGGAACAGCAGATGAAGGATATTGCAATGGACCATATGAGAAAATATTATGGTATGTCAGGTGGTCATGGAGATGCAGCAGAAGCAATTAAAGCCTATTTATTCAAAATTCCTGCCGCAGATCGTATTAATGCAGGCTGGACGTTGCAGCAAATTCATCTTTCAGAAGCCCGTAAATTGAATGATTTTGTAAAATCCCGTGTACCTGGATGGGAAGTAGGCAGACCTTTTGATACCAGTATCCTTGACGAATATAAACAGGGAATTGATATAAAAGCATAAGATATATAGAAAGACACAACATTATATATGCTGTGTCTTTTTTTGCATTATATGAAGTTACCACAAGCTATGGCATGGCAGGTACCAAAGCCAAAGTGTTAATTTAGTTTAAAAATAACCATAAATACTATTTAAATCACATTCAAATCCATTGTAAAAATACATAAAACATTTCAAGTTACAATGGTACTATATAAATACAGTAAAAAATAAATAAGCAACACCAGTAATGAAATTGATGTTGCTTAAAATTTTCGATAAAAAATCTAATATATTGGTTGTATTTTTATGAGCTAATTAAATCAAAACCAATTTTTGTGATTTTTATTATTACATAATGGTAATTTTAGGTT